>DAOWMR010000114.1 GCA_030642995.1 Spirochaetales bacterium | reverse complement strand
TCAGCGAAAAACCGCCTCCGAGGGAGATGGGGATGTTGGCGCCCACGATGGCGTTGGCCCCCATGTGTCCGAGTTTGATATCTGCAATGTGCATGGACCCGCCCTTGCCCTTGCAGTACCCCACCGACTTGCCGAACACCTCTGCGAACATCCGCATTGGATCTGCACCGCGTGCAAGGAACACTCCGTGTCCACGGTGATGAGTCGTGAAGAGGTCTTCGGTCACCATGGCCTTCACAATCCCTGCCGCAACTGCCTCTTCGCCCACCGAAAGGTGGAGCATTGAGCCGGCCGTATGGCCTCGCAGGTACGACTCGCCCACCATATCCTCGAACTCGCGGATCCTGATCATGGTTCGCAGGAGTTCAACTCGCTCAACTGCCGAGAGCCCGGCAGCCTGAGTTGCATCGTTCTGTGTCATTCGAGAGGCTCCTTCATCCGATGGTTTCGCGTTTTGAGGCTACGCGATCTTCTTCACGCTGGATCGAACAATCAGCCGGCCGCCCACCTGGATCTTTGTTGGGGGGGCATCAACTCCATTTGCGATTCTTCGAGAGAGAAGTTGCACCGCCAGCTCTCCCATGACTTTCTTCTGCACACGAATAGTCGTGAGCGGTGGCACCATCACGGCCGAAGCGGGGAGATCGTCAAAGGCGACAATGGAGATGTCGTCCGGGATCTGCAGCTTGTGTTCGCGGATCGCGCGAATGGCGCCGTATGCGATGATATCGTTGGTGCAGAAGAGCGCGGACGGCAGCTTTGGTCGATTGCGTAGCCGTTCATGCATGTCACGATAGGCGCCGTCCAGGGTTGAATCCACGGTGAATACGTGCCGGTCCTTGATGTCAAGATCCAGCGCCTGGACGGCTTCCCAAAATCCGGTATCGCGAAGCTGGAAGTTGTGCGTGTTCACCGCGCTTCGGACAAATCCGATTTCCCGGTGACCATGATCCACGAGGTGCTGGATAATCGTGTAGACCGAATCCTTGTTGTTCATATCCACGAAGTCAAACGGCAGGAAGTCATAGAAGGTGTCCAGGAAAACAACCGGAACCTTCAGGCTGCCGAGCGTGGCAATGTCGTTTACGGACAGCTCTGTTCCCAGGACAACGGCGCCCTTGATTCCGCTGTCTCGGATGGAGCCGGCGATATCAGCGGCGGAATCGCCCCGGAACGCGCTGATTTCCAGCTTCTGTCTGTTGGTCTTCGCCGCCCGGGTCAGCCCGTCAATGTAGTCCGCTATGAACACATTGTGGTCCCGGTTCACCGTGTGTCCGTGCATTGCGATTTGAAGGAACCGCACCGTCCCAGCCGAGGTGTTCAAGGCAATCCTCTGGGTGGCGCCGTAGTTCATTTCACGAGCAATCTGGAGCACGCGTTCGCGGGTGGAGGTCTTCACGCCCGGTTTCTGGTTGAGGACGAGCGAAACGGTCGCTTCCGAGACGTCCGCACGCTTGGCAATGTCTTTGATTCGCGCCGCCACTGGTAGATTACCCGAGTTTCAGGCTAACTCGTATATGGGCTATTTGTCAACCGGGATTTAAATGGTTTTAGAACGCCTTTAGGAGGGACGTGTAGCTATTTGGCATCCGTGACGGCGCCTTCTCGCCGTGCTGCGGCCCCCATCAGCGGCCTCTATGACCGCTTCGGCTTGACAGTCGACTATTCCGTGGTAAACTGCTACCCGTACTGGTCTAAAGATATTTAGAGCCGGGACTGCCGGTTTGACCGCTGTGAAATGATAGAGGAGGCACGGTGTGAAGAAATTCATCAACGACCCCAAGAATTTCGTGAATGATATGCTTGAGGGTATTCTCTGTGCCCACCCAAAACAGCTGACCCACGTGAATGACGACCGGCATTGCATTGTCAAGGCCGGTCCGAAGAGAAAGGGGAAGGTAGGGATTGCGACCGGCGGCGGATCCGGACATCTGCCGCTCTTCCTTGGCTACGTGGGTGAAGGTCTCCTGGATGGTTGCGCGGTGGGAGATGTGTTTCAATCCCCGAGTTCGGACCAGATGTTCGAAGTCACGAAAGCAATCGATTCAGGAGCCGGCGTTCTCTACATCTACGGGAACTATGGCGGAGATATCATGAACTTCGACATGGCGGCCGAGATGGCATCCATGGAAGATATCAGGGTCGAGCAGGTCGTTGCCGGCGAGGACGTTGCATCCGCCCCAAAGGGCGAAGAGGGGAAGCGCCGGGGCGTTGCCGGTATCTTCTTCGTCTACAAATGCGCCGGGGCCAAGGCTGACGAGCTTGCCTCGCTCGACGAAGTGAAACGAGTTGCGGACAAGGCGGCCGCCAACGTTCGGACCATGGGCGTGGCACTCTCTCCAAACATCATCCCGGAGATTGGGAAGCCTCAATTCTCACTGGGAGAGAACGAGATGGAGATTGGAATGGGCATCCACGGTGAGCCCGGCATCCGGCGTGGAGAGCTCAGGAGCGCCGAAGAGATCGTGCAGGAGATGCTCCCGCCGATTCTGGACGATATCCCGATCAAAAAGGGTGACGAGGTTTCAATCTTGATGAACGGTCTCGGTGCAACCCCGCTGGAGGAACTCTACGTTCTCTACCGGACCGTCCACAGGATGGTTGTTGAACGGGGCATCGCCGTGTTCAATGTCTACCTGGGTGAGTTTGCAACTTCATTGGAGATGGCGGGCGCGTCGATATCGGTCTTCCGGTTGGACGATGAGCTGAAGGCTCTGTTGAGCACATCCGCTCGTTCACCTTTCTTTGAACAGCTCACAATCGGGTAGCCGTGCCGATCATGGATACTCTCTGCAAGGACGATATCGTTGCCATGATTCGCGCCATCCGATCTACCATGGAGGAGCAACGCGATCATCTCATTGAGCTCGATGCAGCAATGGGCGACGGGGATCTTGGTCTCACCATGGTGAAGGCCTTCGTGGCTGCCGACGAGTATGCCGCCTCAAGCGATCTGACGGATCTCGGGAAGCTGCTCATGCAAGCCGGGATGACCATGGCCAAGGCGGCGCCATCCACCATGGGAACGCTCGCCGCGACCGGCTTCATGCGCGGGGGCAAGGCACTTGCCGGCAAGGAGTCCATTGACGGGGCGGATCTCGCCGCGTTCCTCCGTGCCTTTGCCGCCGGCATCAAGGAGCGGGGGAAGACCGAGGTCGGGAACAAGACCATCCTGGATGTGATGCACCCGGCCGCAACAGCCGCGGAACAGGCCGCAGCAGACGCCGTGGCACCCGCCGGCGTTCTCGCCGCCGCCGCGGCGGCTGCCCGGACGGGGTGGGAAGAAGCAAAGGGCATGCAGGCACAGCACGGCAGGCAGGCATACTATCGCGAACAGTCCATCGGCAAAGCTGATCCGGGCGCCACAGCCGGTTTATTCATCATTCAAGCAATGCTCGGCGCCGTTGAGAGCAAGGAGAAGTCATGACAACTCAGAGGTTACAGATTCAGGACCTGACGACCGAGAGTGCGGTTCCCTACGGAACGCTCATCAACAAGACCATCAAGGAGCCCGCGTACAAGTGTGAGGAGTTTGATTACTGGGACGAATTGGCCATAGAGGAGACCTCCGGGGCGATTTCGGTGGGCATGGTGGAGGCCCGGCCGCAGAAGCTCATCGCCACCACCTTTGAGCGTCATGCCCGTACCGGGGAACTCCTCGCGCCGCTGGATGGGGACGTGATCCTCGTGCTCGGCAAGTCCACCGACGGCCCCACACCGGATGTGAATCAGGTTGAGGCATTTCGATTGCGGTCCGGCTCGGCCATACTCCTGAAGCGAGGCACCTGGCACTTCGCTCCGATGGTGGCCGACAAACCGACGCAGGTGCTGGTCGTCTTCCGAAAGGGCACACCGGGTGATGATCTGGAGGTGCATCAGATCGATGAGGAACTCGGGGTGCAATTTGAGGTAGTCCAATGAGTTGGCTCAAGGAATTGTTTCATACCGACAAGCCCATCATCGCAATGTGCCACCTCCACGCCATGCCGGGCGACCCGCACTACGACCCGACGAAAGGGGTTGAGTGGGTGGTCGATCGCGGACGCGAAGCTCTCCTTGCCTTGCAGGAAGGCGGTGTGGACGCGATCATGTTTTCGAACGAGTACAGCCTGCCCTACGTGACCGACGTGGAGACGAGTGTTGTCGCCACGATGGCGCGGATCATCGGTGAGCTCAGGCCTGAGATCACGGTGCCCTACGGTGTGAACGTTCTCTGGGACCCGGTTGCATCAATTGATCTTGCCGCAGCCACCGGCGCCCGGTTTGTTCGCGAGATCTTCACCGGTGTCTACGCCAGCGACTTTGGTCTGTGGAACACCAATTGCGGCGAGATTATCAGGCACCGGCAACGCCTCCATGCCGATGATGTTCGCCTCCTGTTCAATATTGTGCCCGAGGCGGCATCCTATCTCGGCAATCGTACCCCGGCGGACATCGCACGTTCCACCGTATTCAACGCCCAGCCCGACGCCCTCTGCGTGTCCGGCATGACCGCCGGCGTCGAGACTTCGGTATCCACCCTCCAACAGGTGAAGGAAGCCGTTCCCGATACCATTCTGTTTGCCAATACCGGCGTGAAGCTGGAGAACGTGGCCGAGCAGCTGAGCGCCGCCGACGGCGCGGTCGTTGGATCCACCTTCAAGACCGACGGCTACATCTGGAGCCCGGTGGACAAGTCACGGGTCGCTGCGTTCATGGACAAGGTGCGGTCCCTGCGGTAACGTCCGAGACATGTCTCGCCGACTGATCTCTGTGGCAGGTTCCCCAAAACTGGCGACAGTAGGCCTCGCCTGGCTCTTCGGGCTGGTCTTGGCGGCCACCTTTTATCAACTCGGTCATTCGATTCACGAGACCACGTTGAGATTCTTTCATTCCTGGCTGATCTTTGCCGGGCCAATGCCGCTGCCCGCAGGCCGGCTTGTGTACGCGGTTCTGGGCGTGAACCTCATCGTCTCTGTTCTTACCCGAATCCCTCTCCGTTGGAGCAAGGTGGGCCTGTTCATCATTCACACAGGGCTCATCCTGCTCGTCATCGGGGGGCTGACGCACCGGTTCAGCCGCAGCGAGTCCGTGCTCGTTCTCGCGGAGGGCGAGAGTGACAGCTACAGCTACGATCTGCGGCAGTGGGAACTCGTTGTCGGGCGCGCTGGAGAGGAGCGCTACCCGCTGGACTCCCTGCCTTCTGAAATCCAGGGCAAGTCGGTGGTCGTTGCGGAACACCTCCCGGACACGGAGGACGGACCCACGTTCAGCCCCCGTGTGATTCTGCAAGTGGACGGTGAAACAATTCCCCTCTCCGGCGGAGACCGGGGGCCTACGGCAACTAGTTCGGGCATCCTGCTGCGACTTGAACCTTCTCGATACCCGATGCCGGCGGAGATCCGCCTGGAGGAGTTCACCGCCGAATTCTTTGAGGGAACCGCCACGCCGAAGGCGTTCACCAGTCGGGTTCGCGTGATCCAGGGCGATGTGGAACGCCTTGCGGTGATCTCGATGAATGAGCCGTTGCGGCTCAGGGACTACACCATCTACCAGCTCTCGTATGACACTTCGGGAGAGCGGGACATTTCGGTGTTCCAGGTGGTTCGCAATCCGATCCGGTGGGTTACCTACGTCGTGAGCCTCCTGATCTCCGGAGGCTTGCTCGTGCACCTCGTCATCCGTGTGGTTGAGGTCCGGCGGAGGCGGAGCGTATGAGGAGATCACCCCTGCCCCTGATCGGGTTCATGGCGATAGCCGCAATCTGCGTGGCGGCCCAGGAGCCGGGCGAACCTCTCGATGTGAGCATCCCTCGCGAACTGATCACCCTACCGGTTCTCTATGAGGGACGATCGATGCCCCTGGAGAGCGCCGGACGCCTGGTACTCTACCGCCTGTCGGGAAGAGACCGTGTGGGTGATTTTGACGCCGGGCAGTGGTTCGTTCGGCTCCTGCTGGACCCGTTCAGGGCGATTGCCGACCGGGTGTTCCTCGTCAACAATCCCGCGACGCTTGAGGCCATCAGGTATCCCGACGCGGATCGGGGGCGCCTCTCCTATGTCGATCTCATTCCATCCCTCACCCTGTTGAATGCCCTCGCGGTGGACCTCTCGACTGTCGGGCGTGGCCTGGACGCGACCGAGCGGGAAGTCGTGGAGCTTGCGAGCAACGTGCGGCTCTTCGAGGGGTTGGCATCAACGTTCGACATTTTGCGCGGCCCAGCTTCGGGGGCGTCGGCGAACTCGCCGGCGGACACCGTTGTACGCCATTTCCTCTCTACCGGTGGACTGGATCAGACCGACATTGGGGAGCTCCCCGGAATGTTGCGATTGCTCCCGGTATCCTCGGGCGATGAGATCCGGTGGCTCACTCCGCCGGGCGCCGTGAGTCTTGTCATCGACGATTCATTCGGGCAGGCACACCTCCGAGCGTTGCTGGAGGCGTGGGAGATCGTGTTGCCCGCATACCTCCTTGCAGACGACGATGCCCTGGCGCATGGCGCAGAACTCATCGCGGCGGAACTCATCGCCCTGAGAGATGCGGGCTACGACCTCGGCCCGACGGCCCTCGAAGCGTTCTACAATCAGTTGCGCCCGGTTCGCTGGGCCGGTTGGTCCCTCGCGTTCGCTCTGATCGTGTACCTGCTGCTGCGACGGAGCCTTGGAGCTATCCGTTGGGCGCGACTCCCGATTGGAGCCGCCGTGGTGTTTCTCACCGCGTACCAACTCATCCGGTTCTTCATCACGCACCGCCCGCCCGTCACCGATTTGCCTGCCTCGTTCCACTTTGTCACCTGGATCGTCGTGATCGTCGGGTTTGCGCTCACCTTCTCACGGAGGGAGGTTGCAAGGATCGGCGTGGTTCTGGCTCCACTGTCCGGACTGGGTCTCATCTACCTGGCTCGGCTGGTGACCGGCGGGGCCGACAGCTTTGGAGTGATCAGGGCGGTCCTGGACACAAATTTCTGGCTGACAACCCATGTCCTCGTGATCACCGCCGGATACGCAGGAGTGGTTGCGGCAGCCGTCACCGGTCACATCTACCTGATTGGGCGACTTGCCCGGCCGCACCGATCGGCCTCACATGAAACCACCTATCGCGTCATGTTCGTGCTCTTGCTTGTCGGCCTCGCGCTTTCTTTCCTCGGAACAATTCTCGGGGGGATCTGGGCCGACCAGTCATGGGGCCGGTTCTGGGGGTGGGACCCAAAGGAAAACGGCGCGCTCCTCATCGTGCTGTGGGTTGCAATTGCCCTTCACGCACGAAGGACCCGTTGGTTTGACCGGGCGGCATTCGCGGCGGCGGCGGTGCTCGGCAACGTCGTGGTTCTCTTCTCCTGGTTGGGCGTCAACCTGATGGGGATCGGGCTCCATTCTTACGGTTTTGACGACTCGTCGTTCTCTGTACTGATCGGCGTGTCCGGCGTTGAGATCATCTTCGCCGTGAGTGCGTGGCTGTGGATCCGCTTCGGCCCGCATGAGCGGTGGATGAGCGGGGGATGACCCGTGTGACCGTCGGCTACATCTGGAGCCCGGTGGTCAAGCCACGGGTCGCCGCGTTCATGGACACGGTGAGGTGTCTGCAGTAGGGATGCGGATGGCGGCCCTTCGTTCCCTCACTTGGTCTCGATTGTCGTCGTCAGCGAGTACCCGCCTGTCTCCTCGTACTCGTCGTCGTCGTGATCCCACACGGCCAGGTAGTAGTCTCCCCCGGCATCGAAGGTGACGCTCCCCGCCAATCTCGTTGTCCCGTCACTGCCATCCCACTGCTCGAGCCGCATGAGTCTCTCCTCCCTGGAGGTGTAGAGCCCGACGTAGTAGTCCACGTCTGATGAAAGCTCAGGCGCGTTGTCCAGCGCGACCTGGATGGTCTGGCCACTCGAGACGCTAAACCGATACCAGTCGACATCGCCCCGAGAGGCTATCATGCCCTCCGTTGTCGCACCAATCTCGATGGGCGTTGCCAGCAGCTTGTCCGAGTCGAAGTTCGGCCCATTGTTCGGTTCGTTGCCATCCGGCTCAGCCATCACCGTTGCGGTCAAGTGATACTCACCCGTCTCTTCGTACTCGTCGTCGTCATGATCCCACACGGCCAGGTAGTAATCTCCACGCCG
>DAOWMR010000244.1 GCA_030642995.1 Spirochaetales bacterium | reverse complement strand
CTCCGTCGGGTCCTCGTGGAAGCCGTTCTCGTACACCAACTGCATGAGATCGCCCACCGACTCCGTGGTCTCAAACTCCATGTTCTGGTAGACGAAAGAGACAAATCGACTCCTTTCCTGTTCAACTTCCGGATCAGTCTGTGCCTGGGAGAACTCGCGTGTGTCCCTGCCGAGGATGGAAACCGAGCCCTCCTGCGGGAACAATCGTGCACCGGCAAGCAGAAGTAGCGTCGACTTTCCAATGGCGTTCCGGCCCACAATGGACATCATGCCGGCCGGCAGCTTCACCGACACGTCCGAGAAGACCTGCGTAGTTTCGTCCGGATAAGAGAAACTCACACCGTTCAGTTCTACTGCTGATTCCATACCCACTAATGTACAATTATCGAGTGAATTGATTAGCATGGAACCTGGAGGATATGATGATTGAGATAACCTTCAGACCGCCAAACGCGATTCTCTTTGTGGCGATTGGGGTTGTTGTTGTCGGTCTGATCAGCGTGTTTCTCAAGAGAGGTAAGTTGGCGCGCAAGCTAACAGTTCTTGTGATCGTGATTGCGGTGGCCGGTGGGATAGTATTGGTTCTTTACCGTTCTACGACCCTTACCGTTGGCGGGGAGGGATTGCAGATGAATGGGCTGAGCGGTATCGACCTTTCCTGGGACGACGTTGAACACGCCTATTTGGAGACCAACCTGGGATTCAGTGAGTATCGCCCGACAGTTCGGACTCGTGGAATTGCCATCGGTGAGTACCGATCCGGGCAATTCCTTCTGAGCAATGGGGACAGCGCACGGGTTCTCATGGAGCGATCCGATCAGGCGGTCGTGATTGTCACTGAAGAATTGACCTACCTGTTTGCGCCGTCGGAAATTGAGGTGCTTGCCGAAGCCATCAACGAATTCAGACAGCTTCCGTAGGACCAGACGCAACGCGGTCCCGATAGGCCGGAATCTCAATCATCGGCGGGCGCTCTTCTTCCACAATCTTGAACTCGACAGTCTCAAACTCCTGGTCGTGCACCTGAAACTGGCGAAGCACCGTGTTGAGCTCAGGGACGTTGCCGATGACGTTCATCTTTGAGAGGCGGGAGAAAAAAGTCTGGATGATGCCGAAGGACATCTTTCCAAGACTGCGGGTGGGCTGGTTTCGGTGGACCCGCTGATCCAGGTCGGTCTGGGCAAACGCCGACAGCCCCCACCGGGTGTAGACATCCAACAGGTGCGAGGTTTCAACGCCGTAGCCGATGGGGAAGGGGATGGATTCCAGCACCTCCCGTCGGACTGCGTACTCACCGGACAGGGGCTGAATGATTGCGCTGAGTTCCGGGAAGAAGAGCGAGAACAGCGGCCGGATCAGGATTTCTGTAACACGACCGCCTCCGGAGGGTCGGGTGCCCTGGCTGAAGGCCAGGGGCCGGTCATAGAAAGCCTTCACGTACTTGATCTCAGGTCGATGTATGAGCGGCCCGACCAGTCCGTAGACAAAGCGTGGATGGATGTTCTTTATGTCGGCGTCGATATAGACAATGATGTCGCCCTTCAGCTGGTAGATCGCCTTCCAGAGGTTCTCACCTTTCCCACGCTTGGGCTCAATTTCCGGCAGGATATCGCTGGCGAGATAGGTGTCCGCACCGAAGTTTGAAGCAATTTCCAGGGTCTGATCGGTGCTCCCGGAATCAATGACGGCAATCTCGTCCACAAGCGGGTACCGCTGCATGAGCTCGCTTCGGAAGATAACCACTTCCTTGCCGATTGTCTTCTGTTCGTTGAGTGTCGGGATGCACAGGCTGATCGTTATGCCCAACTCCTGCTTTTTCTCAACCAACTCGGCAAGGTCTCGGAACGTGCTGTGATGGTAGGTGTTGGATTTCAGCCACTTATTCATCTCCATCGCAGTACCCCTTGTCCACGGCCAGAATCAGACCGAGGAGCTGTTGAAGCCCAGTGGTGATGGGGTCAATGTGGATCCGCTCATCAGGCTCGTTGAGATTTTCTCCAGTAGAGAGACCGACTGTCACCGCTGGTATTTCCTTGTCTATGAACGCCGAAAGCTCTGAGGTACTCGGGCGGATGCGTGGTTTCACGTTCAGATGGTTGAGTATCCGGCGCGCACTCACCGCGAGCGGGTGGGAGAACTGAATCCCCCCAGGCTCCCGCTGAGCCACCACTTCCACGGTGATTTCTGCCCCTGTGTGTGATGCAACCTCCGCGGCAATATTCTCGATCGTCTCGCCCAACTGGTGCACCATCTGCCCGCTCTCACTGCGCGCCTCAAACTGGAGAGAGCCTTTGGTTGGGATTTCGTCAAACCCAGTGCCGGACTTCATGGAGTTGAGGACGATCGTGGAGCGAGGCTTCCGGGGCAACGGGATCTCAAAGATGCGATTGATCACCTCGTTCATGTTTGCGATTGCCCCGCCCGCTCCAAAACGGGTCCAATCATATTCCTCGGGAACTTCGCAGCGGATCTCTCCCCGCACCATTCCGATTGAGGAGTACGACAATCGGCCGAGCCTCACGCCCTCAACACAGATGGCTGCCGATATTGGAATCTCCGTGTTGTCCAGAAAGAAGCGAATTCCCTCGATATTTCCCCGACCAAGACTTCGCGCCGTGCCGATCACAATGAGATTGGAATCCAACTTGATGTCCAACTCCTTGAGGATCAGCGGAAGCGTGACAACTGTCGCCACTCCGAGACTGTTGTCTGCAATGCCGAGTCCCGACACATAACCCGGCACGATGGTCACCATGTGGTCCATACTCGCGGGGAGTACCGTATCCATGTGGGCCACCAGCAGGATGTTGCGATCACCAACCTCACCGGGAAGAATGCCCAGAGCGTTGCCCGCCTCGTCCGTGGAGCAGTTGAGTAACTGGTACTCGTTCAGCCGTTCCAGGACAAACTCCATTCGACGCCGTTCGGAGAATGTCGGCGCCGGGATCTCGGCAATCATCACGAGATTGGCCAGCATGATCTCGCTCAGTTCAGCTATGCGCTCCCGGTATTGAGGCAGCGAATCGAGAATGACGTCGAATGACATGCGCATGATAGTAAGTATATGGCACAAAGCGCAGCCTCTGCAATGAGTCGGCCATCACAGGATACATGCATTGAGATCGACAAACCAATATATTTAAGTTATTGGCAGGAATATGTTGATATTGTTAATATAAGATATTAATATTACTGCTGGAGACTGATCATGGAACATAGAGTCAGCAAATGTCCGGCGTGCGGGAACACGGAGTTTGAAATCCAGCGTCTCCGGTGCACCAACTGCGGCACCGCGGTAGAGGGGCGGTTTTCAGTCTCCCGCCTGGCGACACTGCCGGAGGAGCAGGTTGCGTTCGTGGAGACATTCGTCAAGTGTCGCGGAAACATCAAGGAGGTGGAGCGCGAGCTCGGCATCTCGTACCCAACCGTCCGAAGTCGATTGGACAAGGTCATTCAGCTCCTCGGCCTCGGCGAGGATCAAGCCCGTATGAGCCGGCGCGAGATCCTTGGAGCACTTGATGGGAAAGAGATGTCACCCGAAGAGGCGGTTCAGGCCCTGAAGGCTTTGAAGGAGTAGGGGAGAAATGCAAGACGAACGATCAATGATTCTGAACATGCTCAAAGAGGGCAAAATCTCGGTTGAAGAGGCCGAGGCCCTGCTGGAAGTACTGAACGAGGGAGAGAAAGAGGAGCCCGGAGGGTTTGCAGCGGCGGATACCGGGGAGTCGAAGGTACCTCCCGGTGATCCCGAGCCGGACCCTCACAAAGTCGTTTTCACCATCGACGCGTCCGACGAGAAACACCAGAAGGCGAGTGGCCGACAGCGAGACGGCAGGGCACACGGTCTCAACTTCGACTTCGACCTCGGCGGCCTCAAAGAGTCGTTGCGGGAAACCATGAAGGGCGTCTCTGAAGCGGTGAAAGACGTCATGGGTGACCTCTCCGATCTGGATCTGGGCAACGAGATCTTCCGGGCGATGGGAAAGATCCGTTCCGAGGCCTCCATCGACATCAGCGAGTCCGTGGGCGAGGCGACTCGCCTCTCCATTTCCAACAAGTGGGGAGATATCCGGGTTACCGGGGATGACCTCCGGGTTACCGGTGACGACACCGACGCCGGCAGCATCGCCGTGCGAGCAAAAGCAGCCGCCTGGGGCCGATCCCAGGCAGAAGCCGATGAAGCCATTGCGAAAGTCGGTGTTCGGCTGGAACAGGAGGGCGACACCTGGTACGTGAAGAGCGGGCTTGAACAGGCGCCGCACGGGCGAGTGCGCGTGGACTACGAGATAACTCTTCCACGTCACATGAGCGTGTCCGTCTCGTCTGCGAGCGGCGACATCTGGATTGAGGAGCTTGACGGTGAACAGAGCATCAAGACCCTCTCCGGAGATATCAGCGTCGCAGATCTCGGTTCGGACCCAACCACCACACAGGTCATGAAGACCAAGAGCGGGGATGTGGTAGGTGGTGCGCTCACGGGAGAGATCTGCTTGAGCAGCCTCTCGGGCGACGTTGAGATCAACGGATTCGCAGGCTACCTTCAGGTAGCCACGCAGAGCGGCGACATCACCATCCAGGATGGATCCGGCTCGGTACAACTGAAGACGATGAGCGGAGACATTGATGCCGCGCTGAGTACTCTGGACAAGAAGCCCATCAGTATCACGAGCGTGAGCGGGGACATTGAGCTGGAAATTCCCAGTGGTAGCGCAGTGGACGTAACCGCGAAGAGCGTTTCCGGGGATGTCGGAGTAGAGATCGACCTGGACGTTGAGAAGCGCACGGAGCACCTGGTTGTCGGCGTCGCCAACGGCGGCGGCCTGGAACTCGCAGCGACCAGTGTTTCGGGAGACATATCGATCTCAGAGTCGTAGGCTCGTGGGCCGGCCCGCTTGCCCTCGGCTCCCTCCTCACCTATCATGCGTTGGCGCAAGCAAGGCGCCAATGGGCGTAGAGGACGTGCCGACGCATGAAGAAGAGTCTCCCAAACCATGAACGCTTCCCGAGAAACCTTCAGTACGCGAAGTTTTCCGCGTATGGTTTTCTGAAAAACCTCAGGTTCTTCGAGCCATTCCTGGTCCTCTTCTTCCTGG
>DAOWMR010000344.1 GCA_030642995.1 Spirochaetales bacterium | reverse complement strand
CTCAAGGGGGGAATGCGCACATGGTGGGCCATCAAACGGTAGTAGAGATCGCGTCGGAATGAACCGTCGATCTGTCTCTCCTGGAGATCTGCATTGGTGGCCGCAATGATCCTTGCTGATGAGTGACCCGGCGAATCAGAACCGAGCGCATAGTACTCCCCCTCCTGCAGAAGCCGCAGAAGCTTGACCTGCGCCGCATTGTCCAGATCGCCGATCTCGTCGAGAAAGAGTGTCCCGTCCGCCGCCTGCTCAATGAGACCCTTACGAACGCCGTCGGCTCCGGTGAACGCGCCGCGACGGTGTCCAAAGAGGGTGTCCGAAAACACTGTATCGTCCAATCCGGAAACATTGACCGCGACAAACTGTCCCGACCGACCGCTGGCATCATGAACCGCTCGCGCCACGAGTTCCTTGCCTGTTCCGCTCTCCCCGGTGATCAGCAGTGCCTTCGGGCTTTTCGCAATGGCCTCTATGTATGCGAACATGGTGAACATCACATCGCTGCGGGTCACGATCTGCTCAAACACCTCCGGATTGTCAAGGTCGGCCATACCGTGACGCCGTGAGAGTACATGAACTTCATCCTGGAGTTCGTGGACTCGGACTGCATGCGCGATTGAGTTGGCAAGTCGATTCTTGTCAATCGGCTTGGTCATGAAATCGAATGCACCAATCTTCATACACTCGACGGCAACATCAATCTTGTCTTCCACCGTCAGAATGATGACCGGAATCTCAGGGAACTTCCGAACGATCTGCTGGAGAAGCTCCTGGCCTGAAATGTGCGGCATGGAGAGATCCAGCAAGATTGCCGAAACAGCGTTCTGCCGAATCAAGTCCATCACCTCACGGGAATCGTTACAGAGCAGTCGATCGGCCCACCCTGCCGCTTCAAGGATCGTACTGTAGAGTTCAACGATTACATCGTCATCATCGACAATCAGTATGGTCTCTGTACCTGATCTCACGCCGTTTTCGACCCTCCTGCCCGTCTTCGCATCTGATCGGCCTCACTGCCGAATCGGTGCATGAATGGAAGATACCACGGAACGCCGTTCCGTGGTATTGTCGCCCACTATGCAGCTCTACTTCGCCAGACATGCCGAAAGTTTCAACAATGGGCTTGAGGGCCACGCGAACTACTACACACGGAGGAAAGCCGAGCCCGAACTCACCGACCGCGGGCGAGCCCAGGCAGAATGTCTCGCCGGCCTCGTCATGGGTGATGCGGAGCGCCACACTCATGCTCGCCGCCACCGCCTCTCACGAAATCCATGGAATCACGAGGGATTTGATATCACCCACCTGTACTGCAGCCTCCAACGCCGAGCGGTTGAAACCGCGGCTGTCGTCGCTGAAGCCCTGGACAAGGATCCGATCGCATGGCCGGATATTCATGAGTGCGGCGGTGTGGTTGAATATGATTCCGCCAACCGAGAGTTTCACGGAGCAACCGGAGCGACAGCGAGCGATCTCGCTGCGTGGTCGCCGCGGCTGATCATCGACGACAGCGTGGATTCGGCCGGCTGGTGGGGTGATCGGACGATGGAAAGCCGAGGGGGATCTGCCGACCGGGCCGATCGGGTGTACCGAAGGCTTCTGGAATCACATGGAGGAACTGATGATCGAGTGCTCCTCGTCAGTCACTCGATGTTCTACGTGTTCTTCATCTGCCGGGTCCTGAATCTTCCCTATACGAACGAATTGTGGTTCACCTTGAACAACGCGGCGTTGACTCGACTGGATATCGGTGACGGGGACGACTACGAGCCGGGAATGGACGCCGGCCAGCGAAAACTGCCCGGCCTGCCGGTGCGCGTGACCTACCTGAATCGGCTTGATCACCTCCCTGTGGAACTGGTGTCGTAGCGCCCGAAAGCCGGTCGTTCGTGCGACGGGTCAGCTTCCGCCACTCTTCAGTTCGGCAACCGTCGCATTGAGCTTACTCAGCCGCTGCGCCAGCAACCGGGCCAGGAATATGCCGTAGTGCGGTTTCTCTTTGATGACGTTGAGAAACGCCTTCTTCGGGATTGGCTTCACAACGCTACGACCGTGCGCGAGCACCGTGGCGGAACGCCGGTCATTGAGCAGAAAGCTCATTTCTCCAATGAAGATATCGTCCGGCGTGAGCGCGGAGACGAGTTTACCGGACGCGTAGATATCAAACGTCCCGGAGACGATGTAGTAGAGGTAGTTGGACTCCTCCCCTTCCTTGAACACTGTCTCTCCGTCTTTGAAGGTTCGCTCTTCCTGCTCGCGGAAAATCGTCGGGATCATGTTGCTTTCGTTGTGCTGGTGACTCAACTCAAAGTGGACTTCGTTGCCGGCCTCGTTGTAGCGAAGATTCTCGATGTAGTACTGCGTCATCTGAATGCCATGGCCATGGAGATCGAGGTTCACATCCTCACCGGGATCCACCCTGGACTTCCAGTCGAATCCCTCACCCTCGTCCCGAATAGTGAAGTAGGATCGATCAGCAATGATCCGGTATGAAAAATGGACGCGCTTCTTCCGAATCTCCGGATCTTTGCACTTCTCCCTCACCAGCTCAAGGATATCGCCGTGGTCCTGGAGCCACGCCGTCTTCTCCGTGTAGTTAATGCTGCAGTTTCCGTGTTCAACAGCGTTTATAAGCATCTCGAACAGTGCAACGTGAAGCCGGTCGCGCTTGTCCCGATTGATGAAGTTGGAGTTATACAGGTAGTTGCTGACAAGGTTCGCGTACGTCTTGACGTTGTACGGATCGTTGTCCATCACGAATGAGCCCGAGATGCTCCCAAGAAGGTAGCTCTGTAGATCACGCTGAAAAATGATACGCCGGTTCTGCACGAGGATACGAAGTACGCGAAAGAAGCTGGAGACAAACTCACCCCTCGGAATGAGGCTGATCACGTTGGAATCCGGCATCTGCTCTTCGAGCTCTTTCAGATCCTTCCGGTTGTGAACACCAATGATTCCGCCGTAGTGAAGCCAGGGGTCGGCCTTTATCGTGTCGAGAATCGCTTGCGAATCGATTTCAGGATCGGAGAAATTGATGAGGTTGACTTCGGGGAGTTCGTACATCATGTATTCCAGCGCCTCGCGGCTGTCGCTCAGGAATACGGGATTAAAAAAATTGCCCAACTTTCCGCATACCCTCGTGATGCGGTCGTTGAGTTCAGGGTCGGAGCTTATCACCGGCATGTTGCGCATACTTCGTCCTCTTCGCGCTCGTTCTCTCTTCAGAGTATCGGCCGGCGTGTGTATAGAATTCATGACGGAACGCCGACGTGAGGCAGTTTCCGCTGTGGCCTGCCGGAACGCCCTATCCGCGCGCGGCTTCCCAGATCTCCCTGATAGGACCAAATCGATTGAGGGTGTAGAAGTGGATGCCGTCCACGCCGTGCTTCGTAAGCGCAGCGCACTGTTTTCGGGACCAGTCAATCCCGATTTTCCGCACCTCGTCGTCTGTCTCCACGGATTGCAACAGTCGAATGAGATCAGCAGGGTATCGCGAGCCAAGCGCAAGCGACGGGATTCTCTCGTAGTTGGCACGGCTGACAATGGGCATGATGCCGGCAATCATGGGCACGGTGATTCCCGCCGCAGCACACCTGTCTCTGAAATCCAGGAAGTCGCGGTTGTCATAGAAGAGCTGTGTGCAGATATAGTCGGCCCCGGCATCCACTTTGGCCTTGAGATGGTCCATCTCCAGCGTGCGGTTTGGAGTTGCAGGGTGCCCCTCGGGAAAGCCCGCGACCCCTATGCCGAACCTATGTGCCGGAGGATG
>DAOWMR010000427.1 GCA_030642995.1 Spirochaetales bacterium | reverse complement strand
TCTCAAATCACAGGCGCTCTTCCCCGAGCCCGTGCGTGCCCTGCGGTCGGAACCGCCCTCGTGGCCGCACCCGGAACCGGTGACGGGCGCGCTCCCTCCCGCCGCGAAAACAATCCTGGCCACCATCGAGGGGGAGCCACTGGGGAACAGCCACGTTGTGACCTTCCAACGACGAGGAGCGACCGGCTTGCTCAGCCTGTTGGAGGAGCGTGGCCTGATCCGGCTTCTTCCGAGTGGTCAGATTGTCGCCGCTTCCCGGTACCAGGAACTCTGCGACACGCTGGTTGATTTTGAGCAGGAGTTCAACCCGAGACAGGCCGCAAAGCTGTGGAATGCGTCCGTCGGGATGGCGGGAGCACTCCTTGACCAACTTGCCCGGGATCGGTTGGTTGACAAGGTGTCGGCTCGCTACTACAAGGTGAAACGAGATGTTCAGCCGTAAGCCCGACGACAATGGGTGCGGGTTGGGTCCGATGACTACCCGCCTGATATTCGGCCTTGCCGGAGTACTCATCCTTGGCTCCTTCATCGGGTGCGGTGGCGCGGCCCCGGAGATTCTTTTCGCGGAAGCCGAACTCTTTCTCGTTGAGGACAGGGAGGCCGGGACAGTTGGTGAGAGTCTGAGATTGTACGTGGCCGTGAAGGACGGAGACGGAATTGAGGATCTCTCGGTGTTGTCCGTTGTCCATGATGAGACGGAGCTCTACTGGCAGGCATCGGCTGAAGAGTGGGTCGTCGTGGATCAGGATGGAGATTCCTGGATCGGACTGCCCGATCTCCGGCCGGTCTCCGGCGATGTCTTTCCGCGGGGTCGTTACAGACTGATTCTGGAAGACGGAGCGTTACAGGAAACTGAGGGAAGTTTCGGCATCACGGCGCCACCTCTGGAGGCTGAGACCGTTGTCTTCCCGTCACTCGTTACCGACGGCTCGGAGCCCGTCGTGGTAGCTGATGGTCCGGTGGTGGTTCGTGTATTCACGCGGGCGGGGAAACTTGCGATCAGCCGCGAGGTTTCGGCCGGGCAGCTTGGTGATGCGTTCCTCAGAGAGATTCCCGAAGAATCCGGTCTGCAGGTGTACCTCTCTTCGCCTCCGGGTGACGGTGTGAGGCTGATGTCCGGCCCGTTCGAACTGAACCGCTAGTCCAGATCGCCTTCCTGCATCTTCCCGCGAGCAATCCGGCGCTTCTTCGCGCGAGCCTCCCGGCGCCGGGCCATTACGTCGGTAATCTGCTTCCACAGCCCTCTGCCGAATCGTCCGGAGAAGTCCTCGGCCGCTTCGGAAAGCGAGAATTCACCGCCGTGTGATTTCTTCAGTTCATCCCAGTGTTTCACCAGCCAGACATACAAGTCGGCTTCGGTGCGGCCGGGGAACCGGCCCGGCAATTTCTGCTCCCGGACCACGCGAATGATTGGCATGAAGACATCCTGATACCACGATTTCAGTGCACCCTCGAACAGGATCTCTTCCGGGTAGTTCATGTTGATGTAGTACTTGTGTTCATGGATGTGGCGGAGAACCTCGTCGTAGCGGCCGGTTGCCGTGAATACGAGATCATACTCGGGAAAGATTCTGTCGAACCGGGTCGTTTGATAGAAGCGTTTCTTCTCGTATTCGATCACGGCCGATTTCAAGTCGTCACGAGACATGCCGGGTTCCAGCGTGATCTCGGAGCCCAGGGCCACAACCTCGGCATCAATACTCATTGTGCCTTGCGATCGTGCGACCGATACCCGATGGTTGCCGTCACGTACGAAGTAGACTCCTCCGATTTCGTAGACATGGATGGCCGGCAGCGGAATGTCGGTGAGGTGCGCCTCATCAACCCGAGTCCACCTGCTTCTCATGTAGTCATGCCGGGGAAGAAACTGCTTATTGAAGTCGGCGTATCGTCCCTCTGAACCGACGATTCGGTCAATGGAGACCACCTGCATTCCCCGATAGGACTCCGATGAGGGGCGGAGGATCTCACGGACCTCGCGCAGAGAGAGCATCGCGGTCCGGTTCGGGTTCGGGAGATTGAGGATCTTCTGTATTTTTTCGCGAGTGCGCGCGCGACTGAAGTCGTCGTTCGCTTCGGCTTTCGTAAAAGAGTTCATAATGTCGCCACTACGCTACCGCTCTTCGGGCGAGAAATCCAGGACATAATGGTTATAGACATTGATTATCTCCGTTCCTCTGTACGTTACCGCTCGCGGTGCGTTGAGATCATAGAGATGAATGTGTCCGTGGAGCAAGTACTTTGGGCGAAACCGATCCATGAACTGGACGAAAGCGTGAAACCCGACATGTGTTGGATCCGGTCGGTCGTTCAGGCCGTAGGGCGAGGCATGAGTCAGGAGAATATCCAGGAATCTTCCGTGAACAATTCGGTTCCAGATCAGTCGGGGCACCATCCCGAAGATCCGCATGCGCATCTGAAACTCGGTAAACTGATTGGGTCCTGAATTGTAGCATCTACAACCGCCGAGCCCGGCGATGAGTAGCTTCCGATGTCTGATGACCTTCCCTTCAATACAGGTGGACCCGAAGTAGTTCCGGAATATCGGCTCGCGTGCGTACTCGACGCCCATCTGCGGAACGGGGCCGGGTGGTCGTTTGAACAGGGGAAGATGCTTGAGGTTGTGATTTCCGAACACGAAGAAAATGCGTTTGTTGAGGCTGGCCGATATGAATCCCAGATACTCCATGGGAAGGTCTCCGGCACTCAGTACAAGATCCACGTGGGCAAATCGTTTGCGAACAGCCGCGCTGTAGACCAGGGGGTCAATGTGGTCGGCGACGCACAGTATCTTCATGCGTTTGCTACATTTCGATCTT
>DAOWMR010000111.1 GCA_030642995.1 Spirochaetales bacterium | reverse complement strand
CGAGGACGAGGACAGCGGTGCGGAACCGCCTACGACGGACGAGACCGATAACCCCCCGCCGGGCGAGGCCGAGTTTCCCGCGAAGAGCGAGGAGGGCGCTGGTGAGTGATCAAGCGGCGAGTGAGCAACCGTTGAGTGACCTTGCGCGTCTCTCCGTGTCCGAGCTGACCAAGAGCTACGGTCGCAAGGTCGTGGTCCGTGGCGTAAGCTTCTCCATGCACGAAGGTGAGATAGTCGGATTTCTCGGACCGAACGGAGCGGGTAAGACAACGGTCTTCTACATGATGGTTGGGTTCATCAGACCGAACAGCGGTCGCATCAGGATGAACGGCAAGGATATCACCAGAAAACCCATGTACAAGAGAGCTCGGGCGGGAATCTCATATCTTCCGCAGGAAGCAAGCGTATTCCGCAAGCTCACCGTCGAGCAGAACGTATGGAGCGTACTGGAAACACGGCGGGATCTGAATCGACGACAAAAAAAGGAAACTTTGGATCAATTGCTCGAGGAGTTGGGCCTCGCGAGCAAGCGGAAACAGCGGGCGTACACGCTTTCCGGAGGGGAGAGGCGCCGAACCGAGATTGCCCGATCACTCGCCATCCGGCCCCGGTTCCTCCTGCTGGACGAGCCGTTTGCCGGAATCGATCCGATCGCTGTGTACGAGATCAAGCAGATCGTTACCGACCTGAGCGCAAAGGGAATCGGAATTCTCATCACGGATCACAACGTTCGAGACACGCTGGAGATCACCAGTCGATCATACATCATCAAGGACGGCGAGATTGTCGTTGCCGGCAGCCGGGAAGAAGTCATGCAGAACGAGCTGGCGCGGAAGGTCTACCTGGGCGAGTCGTTTCAGATCTGAGCTGCGCCGGTCGGGCCTCTTCCGGACCGAAGCCACTCAGCACCTCTGCTTTCTGCTCACTCACAGTGGCTCCTTCCCATGGCATCGGTTTGCCTCCTCATCTGCGAAGGTGCAACCGATGTACCGAGAATAAGTGTTACCGATGTCGCAGACTCACACTCCAGAATCGTAGAATAGTCCATGTTCGGGTAGTGTGTTGAAGCCCAGGAACAAAACGAGACATTTGCTTCGGGAATGTGGTGCCTTCCAGCAATTGAGTCAGGGATGTACTCTTGCGCGAAAGGAGAGAGGCTTCATGGACGAGGCGGGTAGCGGTTTCACGCAGGTCTACGGAGAGGCTTTTGCGAAAGTCTACAACGACCGGTTGACTTTTTTCTCTGACCGGATGGCGCCGCAGCTGATTGAGCTGTTTGATAGCGATTCGCTGTTGGCCTCATCACCACGCGATGTTGTGGATGTCTGTTGCGGCACAGGCCGACTGGCCCATCACCTAATTGAAGCCGGCTATGACGTGACAGGAGTTGATCTCTCGGAGCATATGCTGGCGCATGCTCGAGCGAACAATCAGCAAGCCGAGCAAGAGGGGCATGCACGGTTCTTGCAGGCGGATGCGAGAGATTTTCGCCTGGAGACTCCGGTTGCTTTTGCAGTATCGTCGTTCGACTCGCTGAATCATCTCCCCGATGCCGAAGCCCTCGTGGCCGCAATCAGGTGCGTTTCCGCTACGCTGTGTTCGCCCGGCTTGTTTGTGTTCGATCTGAACACGCCCCGTGGGCACGAGCGGTGGAACTCGATCACGGTTGAAGACGCCGATGAGTTCACAATGATCTCTCGTGGGATCTATGCAGCTGGAGGCAAGCGGGCCTACACCTCAATCACTGGGTTCATGCGCAACGAAGACGGATCGTATACGCGATTCTCTGAGCAGGCATTCAACACGGTATTCGATATCGACTCAGTCCCGGCAATGGTGAGAGCCGCAGGTTTCAGTGATTGCTACGTTGCAGAGAACGGAAAGCTATCAGAGGCGGTCGAAGATCCCAACGCACTCGGCAGAGCCTTCTTCGTTTGTCACAGAGACTGACTAGAAAACGACCACATGCCACAGTCGATCATCATCGAGGAAACATAACTCTCTCTTCCCAAGAAAACCCACGTTCCCATTCCCACTCATACCGTGCACGCAATATGCGCCGGTGCAGGCCGGTTATCATCCGCCAATGCAAGATGCACGCTCTCACAGGATTGCATGTCGGAAACACACCATGCAAACCGCGCACATCGGATGTCTGTGCAGCGGGAGGCGAGAGGATGTGCTGGGCCGCTGCCGTGGCGACGAGTGCGGGGCTGAACGATCCCGCAGACATTCTGATGTCGAGGACCAAGTGAAGTCACGCACTCGTCGCCTGCAGGCAGCGGTGCCGGTTTCACGCTTCACATTGACACTCCTTGCAGCATGCACCAATAATTGAATTGCGGAGGCATGAGTGCAGTACCAGAAGCTCGCATTAGTGCAGGGCCAGCACCTCAAGATGAACCCGCAGCTGTACCAGAGCATCCAGCTCATGGCGCTCCCGCTGCAGGAACTCAAGTTTCGGATTGAAGAAGAACTCCAGGCGAATCCGGCTCTCGATGTGATTGAGGACAATTCTACGGTCTCTCTGGAGGATGCCGACCAGCAAACCACCGAGGAACAGTACGAGTATTTCGAGGACAGTTCCGATCCGGGAATAACCCGGACGGGTTATGACGACGAGGCCAGTGACAATAAGCGGCGGTTCATGGAGGGTGCGCTTTCAAAGGCTGAATCGCTCCACGAGCACTTGGAGTGGCAACTCAAACTCCAGCCCATCTCGGAGAAAGAGTTCGCGATTGGCGACATCCTCATCCAGAACCTCGATGACAACGGGTTCTACCGGGAACCGCTGGACGTCCTCTTTGAGGATGAGGACATGCCGCTTGTTCAACGGATGATCGAGATCGTTCGTTCCTTCGAGCCGATTGGGATTTGCGTTGTGGATTACCGGGAGTCCTTGCTTGTCCAGGCAGGTTTCGATGAGACCCGGCCTGTCGCAGTGGATGCGATCCTGACCGACCACCTTGAACTGCTCGAGCGGGGCAAGCATGCCGACATTGCCCGGAAGCTCAAGGTGGAGGTTGAGGACGTTGAGGAAGCTCGCGAATTCATCAAGGGTCTTACGCCGTTTCCGGGCAGACTCTTCTCCGCCGATCAAGTCACCTATGTCATCCCCGACCTCATGGTGGTGCTTCGCGACAACCAGTTCGTCATCATCATGAACGATGAAGAGATCCCGGTTCTCGGGATCAGTGATGATTTCAGCGACATTGGCAAGGATTCCCAGAAGGACGTGAAGCGGTTTGTCCGGGCAAAGGTGAAAGATGCCAAATGGTTCATCCAGTCGATTCGCCAGCGCAATGCCACCCTCCTCAAGGTCGCGCGTGCGATCATCGAGTTCCAGCGAGACTACTTCCTCAAGGGGGCGAAGTATCTCGTACCGCTGACCCTCAAAGACATCGCGGCTGAGGTAGGGGTGCACGAAGCCACCGTTTCCCGCATCACCACCGCCAAGTACATGCAGACCGAGTGGGGAATCTACGAGCTCAAGTATTTCTTCACCAACTCAATCTCAGGGGCCGGCTCAACGGGTTCGCGTTTCTCAAAGGAGGGAGTGAAGGAGGTCATCAGGGAAATTCTGGAGGACGAAGCCACGGACAAACATCTTTCGGACCAGGGAATTGCCGACCTGCTGGCATCTCGCGGAATCAAACTCGCACGCAGGACTGTTGCCAAGTATCGTAAAGAACTTGACATTTATTCTTCATATCGCCGATAGAGAGGAGGCCGAGCGCATGGAGCTTGAGATCAAGGGTGTTCATTTCACCGTGCATGATGATACGCGTGAGTTCATCACCACCAAGCTGGAAAAGCTGGAATTTGCCGCTGAATACATCGAAGACCTGCAGTTCACATTGACCAGAGAGAACCCGGATTTCATTACTGAGGTGAAATTGCATTTGAGTTGGGGACACTCGTCGGTCATCAAGGTCCACAGCTATGATCTCCATGAGGGAATCAACACGTTGATTGACAAGCTGGATCACAAGATCCGAAAGGAACGGGACAAAGTTACTAACCATAAGTAGCAATCCCCGGGTGCAGTACTCATGAAGAAGTTCACAGTTCTTGATCTCCTTGGCCTGGACCTCAAAGAACACGATGCTCTGGACTTGACCTGCATCGGCGGGCGACCGGGTTTGACAAGAGAGATAACCGTACAGGACCTCAATCGGCCCGGGCTCGCGCTGAGCGGATTCTATGACAAATTCGGGCCTAATCGGATCCAGATTTTCGGACAGGGAGAAACAGCCTATCTGGGTGAGCTTGAGCAACTCGGGAAGACCGACACAATAGACAGTCTCTTTGCCAAATCGGTACCATGCTGCGTGTTCACTCACAGCCAGGTTCCAACCGAACCGTTCCGTGAACGAGCAGAGGCGACCGGCTGTCCGCTGCTCCAGACCGATCTTGCCACGTCCAATTTTTCTTCGCGCCTCATCCGGGCGCTCTCAAACGTGTTTGCGTCTCATGAGATCATCCACGGCACTCTCGTTGAGGTGTTCGGCATTGGGGTATTGATTCTCGGTGACAGCGGGGTTGGGAAGAGTGAGGCGGCGCTGGAACTCATTGAACGGGGCCATCGGCTCGTCGCCGACGATGCGGTGGAAATCCGATGCATCCACGGGAACATTCTCACGGGAGCAGGGGCGAACAAGGCGCTGGGCCACCACATGGAGATCCGGGGACTCGGGATCATCAATATCACGCATCTGTTCGGTGTCGGAGCAATCCGGGACAACAAGCAGGTCCAGCTCGTCATTGAACTCGAACTATGGGATTCCAACAAGGAATATGATCGTATTGGCGCCGAGGAACGGACCAAGACAATTCTGGGCGTGCATGTGCCCTACTTGGAGATTCCCGTGAAACCGGGGCGCAATGTGCCTATACTCATTGAGACGGCCGCCATGAATGAACGACTGAAGCAGATGGGATACTTTTCCGCAAAAGAGTTCAATCAGAGTGTGCTCAAGTGGCTGGAGAGTGAGCATGCAAGGAATGCATATTTCCAGAACAAGGATCTTTTTCGCCGGGATTCCCACAGCGACCGAGACCAGGAGCCCTCATGATCCAACGTGAAGTACGCGTTGCCAATCGGGCCGGCATCCATGCCCGGCCCGCCGCGATGATTGTACAGACCGCAAGTCGATTTGATTCTCGGATCATGCTCGGGAAAGACTCGGAGGCGATCAACGCGAAGTCCATCATGGGCATCATTACTCTTGGGGCGGGGTACGATACGGTGCTCAACCTCACCGTGGAAGGCCCTGACGAGCAGGAGGCGGCGGATGCTGTGGCCACATTGTTCGAGAACCGATTCCAGGAAGAGCCTGGTTAAGGGGTTCAGTGGCGTCCTCCTGTTCCTGGCTGCATCGACGCTTCCGGCCCAGCTCCAACATCAAGCGGTCGTTCGGCCCACCGCCGACTATCTCTCCATTGACATGACCGTGGCCGGGGCCGATGTCGAGGCGCTGTTTGAAACTCTTCACGAGGGCATGAGAGTTCGCGTTGAGTACCGTATCCGAATCAGCTCCCCGCGGGACCGACCTTTTCGGATGCTCGGGGACCGACTCCTGCGCGAGTTCCGCCCGGGCGTCGAAGCTCGGTGGGATCCTTTCCTTGCAGCCTACGTCATGGTTGAGGACAACGGCACAACCCTTGCATATGCCGACGAGGCAGCTTTCTACTCCGATCTCTTCTCGCTGGCCGATTACCGAATCCCGTGGTCCGCAGTCCGGCGAGATTCGGGGCTGGTTGTTGAGACGAGCGCGGAGTACACTCCGATCGTGTTTGTCCCGGGATTGAGCCTTCTCTCACTCTTCACGGCCAATCGAAGTGAATCTTCACCGTGGTCGCGGCACCTCGTCAATCCGGCGGTGGCGGAGCCATGAGCGTTCGGGCAAGTGCAGGTACCTCCCTCGCAACATTGATCAGCCTCATCGTGCTCTACGTCCTGCTCATTACCCTGGTTCTTGTGTTCGCCGGACAGGTCCTCGGTGATTTGTCGTTTACCCGTAGCAGCGCCGGGATTGCGGTGGTCATCATCGCAATTGTGTTCCCGCTTCTCCTGCTCAGTTTCATCGTCATCAATCTGGTTCGTCTCGGTCGTCAACGAGCGGTTGGCAGGCCCGGCGCCCGCTTCAAGTCTCGGCTGCTCCTCTCTTTTGGCGTGATCGTATTGCTCGCGTCGGTTCCACAAGCGGTCCTCTCGGTGAACTTCATCCGCGCCGCCACCGACGCCTGGTTCTCCGCGGAGACCGGAGATGCAATTCGGGGAGCTCAGGACATCACCCTCGCATTCTTCGGGCAGAAGCAGGACGACCTGAAGAGTTTCGTTGACAGTCGATTTCTGAGCGGGGTGCTTGAAGGTTTGGAGTCACAACCGGGTCGGGTGTGGGAACGTATCCAGGGGGTAAACCCCGGGATTGATTCCATGCAGGTCTTTGATCCCGTATTCGAAGAGACCTATTTCGCCGGGCCGGAGGAGTTCCGCATACCCTCCCTGCGGGCAGCAGCCGCGCGAGACGGTCAGGTCACCCGTGAGAGTACGGCGGCGGTGAGTTTCCTTCGCGTTCGGACATCGTATGCCGCACGGGGAGTTGCTGAATCGACGTACACGGTGATCTTCAGCACCTGCCTGCCGGCGGATTTCGACAAAACCGCCGGGCGCCTCGCGGACGCACTTGAGTTCTTCGTGCAGCTCGAGCTGTTCCAGAGCAACTTCGTTACGGCAATCGCCGTATTCTATGCCTTTTTTTCGGTGCCGTTGATGCTGCTCACTATCCTCGTAAGCTTCTTTCTGAGCGAGGAGATTATCCGTCCGATCGTCAGTCTTGAGGAGGCAACCCGTCGTATTGCCGAAGGTGACTTCTCCATCCGCATACTCTCGCGCCGAGGCGATGAGTTGTCCACTTTGGTAGACTCATTCAATCGGATGGTCAGCGAGCTGGGGCGGACTCGAACGAAGATGATACAGACCGAGAAGATTGCTGCCTGGCAGGAGATCGCGCAGAGGCTTGCCCACGAGATCAAGAACCCGTTGACGCCCATCCGACTGGCCGCAGAGAGATCGCTTCGCAAGTACGAGTCATCAAGCCCGGACTTTGATACGGTGTTTCGGAACTCGGTCAAATCGATTGTGGGCGAGGTGGACAATCTCAACGCGCTCCTTACCGAGTTCCGCGAGTTCTCACGTCTTCCCGCTCCTTCAGTGCAACGGGTCTCTCTGCGTCCGATTGTTGAAGAGGTAGCAGCAACGTACGGTCAGCAGTCACGGCACATAGTCATGACCGATGGTGTGCCCGCAGAATTCACCCTTGATGCAGATCCAGGCCAGCTGAAGCAGTTGCTTGTGAACCTCTGCAAGAATGCCCTGGAGGCAATGCCTGACGGCGGCGAGATTCGCATTGCTGCGGATGTCGTCAAGAAGGGCGAGGACACCTTTGGTCGAATTCAGGTTGAGGACACCGGCCCGGGTATTCCGAGCGAATACCAGGAGTCCATCTTCAAGCCGTACGTGACCACCAAGCGCCACGGCACCGGCCTCGGACTGGCAATCGTCGAGCGGATCGTGTTTGACCACCACGGTCAAATCTGGTTTGAGACGCAGCTGGGAGTCGGGACTACCTTCTACCTGGACCTTCCGTTCACAACCGGTCAATCTGATGAGGGACAACAATGAACACGGTGCTGGTCATAGATGATGAGAAGGGTATTCGGGAGGTTCTGAAGGACATCCTCGAGGACGAGGGCTACCGGGTACGGACGGCCGAGGATGGTATAGAAGGTCTGGAGTTGATGAAGGATGATCGGATCGATCTGGTTATCCTGGACGTCTGGCTTCCCAACATGGGTGGCATTGATGTGCTGAAGGAGATCAAGTCCCGGAACTCGAACACGGAAGTGATCATTATTTCCGGCCACGCGAACATAGACCTGGCGGTAAAAGCGGTGAAGCTCGGAGCGTTCGACTTCATTGAGAAACCACTGAGCCTGGATCGCGTGACGACGTTGTGCAAGAACGCACTCGCGTTGGAAGAGCTGAAGCGGGAAAACCGTCGGCTCCGGAACCGCGTGATCAACGAAGATGAGATGCTCGGCAATTCCCCGGAAATGGCGCAGGTCCGGTCTCTCATCGAGCAAAGCGCGAAAAGCACTTCCACGATCATGATCTTCGGGGAGAATGG
>DAOWMR010000147.1 GCA_030642995.1 Spirochaetales bacterium | reverse complement strand
TCGGTATCCGGCAGTTGCGTCTCGCATCGGGACGCAGGATGATCGCGTCTTGATCATGGTTGCTTCCATGAAGCGTCACGACAGCGAGATTCTGTCGATTCTCCAGAATGCAGAATTCCGTGAACAGGAGATCTCTACAAGGGATGCCGGCCGGAACGCAATACCGGGAACCGAGCTCCAGGACAAGATCATGGAGTTGAAACAGCAACAACATCGGCACCAGGAACATCTGACCGAGACAGTTCAAGGCAAATTGCCCGCTTTGACCGAGCAATGGCAGAAACTGAGAGTTCGTGAGTTGCTCTTGACAATCAGATCGGAGTTTTCCCGCACAACCCACGCTGTGCTGTTCACGGGCTGGGTTCCGTCGGCCAAGCGGACTGCACTCGATGAGGGTCTCAGGCGAAAGACATCGGGGAAGTGTCACATTGAATGGCACGAGGCTCGTGAAATGGAGGGCTCCGATTCGCCGGGGCTACAAGCCCCGAGTGAATTGCGAAATCCAGGATTCCTGCAGCCATTTCAGATGCTCGTGAGCAATTTCGGTATGCCCGAGTACGGAACGGTGGATCCCACTGTGCTCGTAGCGGTTGCGTATCTCTCGATGTTTGGGCTCATGTTCGGCGATGCCGGCCACGGACTGGTTCTGGGCCTTGTGGGAATCATCGGTGTGATTCTGGGCAAGCGTGGAAAGCTCTCGCCGGGGATGACGCTGCTTTCGCGCCTCGTTATCTGGTGTGGCGGTGCTGCCGTTATCACCGGCATGCTGTTCGGTTCCTACTTCGGTATGGCTCTTCTGCCACCGCTCTGGTTTGACTACCACGGGATCGTGGCCGGACACGGGGGTGCGGGCGTGTTCAACAGCATCTTCGACATACTCACGTTAACCATATTCTTTGGTATTGCGGTCATCGGTGTTGGGTTGATTCTCAATTGGATCAACCTCACCCGTACACGGCGATGGGTGCCGCTCATCTTCGACAAATCAGGAATTCTGGGTGGGATCATCTATGGCGTGGGCATCTGGGTCGCGGCTTACTTCGCTGCCTCAGGGTTCCGAGCGTTACCTCCCGGCCAACCCATGTTGTTCGGTATCGGGCTTCCTGCACTTCTGCTGTTTGCCAAGTTCCCGCTCAACCACCGCGGAGAAGGTGTGCATATTGGCTGGTGGGTCATGGAATGGCTGATCGAACTGCTGGAAGTCTTCTCCGGTTATCTTGCGAACACGCTCTCATTCATGCGAGTTGCCGGTCTTGGCATTGCGCATGTGACACTGATGATCGCGTTCTTTCAGATCGCCGAAATGGCGTCCCCAAATGGACAAAACCTGGTATCAATTGTCATACTAATCCTCGGAAACATATTGGTCATCGGATTGGAGGGGCTTTCCGCAGGCATCCAGTCCCTCCGTCTGAATTACTACGAGTTCTTCTCCAAATACTTCAGTCCCACGGGGACCAACTACAAACCAATTTCGCTTGATGTGTCGCAATGAGTTATCAGAAAGGAGCAACGGAATGAGTGAGAATCAGAGCAGGTTTAGGAGAAAGGTCACATTGATCCTCTTCTTCACAGCAGTCGTCCTGGTCATGATGGCCGTCTTGCCCGTCGTGAGCGTCTTCGCCCAAGAGCAGGAAGCCTCAGCGCCAATGACCTCCGAACAGGCCGAGGTTGCCAAGTTTGGATTCCTTGCGGCTGCCGTGGCCTTTGGGTTCGGCGCAATCGGCGCCGGGATTGGTATCGCGAACGTCGGTTCTGCGGCAATGGGTGCGATCAGCGAAAAACCGGAAGTTGCCGGGCAGGCGCTGATATTCATTGCTCTAGCAGAAGGACTCGTGGTCTTTGGCTTCATCACGGCGCTGATCATTCTCGGTCGCGTGTAGTGAACTATTTTGTCATCGGTGACGAAGACACTGTTCTCGGTTTTGGGCTCGTCGGCGTTGCAGGCGCGGCAGCTTCCAGTGCCGATGAAGCGCAGCGAGCGTTTGATGAAGCGCTCAAGCGGGAGGGTGTCGGGATTATCATCATTACCGAGCGAGTTGCGGAGACTATCCGCGCCGCCGTGGATCAATACGTGTTCACAGAAGAGTTTCCGTTGATCGTCGAGATCCCCGATCGTCAGGGAAAGCTTCCCGGCAGGCCCTCGCTCCGCGAACTGGTGAATGATGCAATCGGTGTCACCATATAGGCGGCCAGAAGAATGAGTGACGAGCAACACGCCCTGGCCGACGGCATTCTTGCTGAGGCCGGCAAACAGGCAGAGAGTATTCAGGCCGAGTGGAAACAGTCGCACCACGCGCGGAACGCAGCGTTGAAGAAGCGAATTGATGATCTCGAGTCGGAAACCACCGGATTGATAGAGAAAGAGCTGAAGCGGATCAGTAGTCGTATGACTGCTCAAATCGAAATGGAACAACGCAAGGCCAACTTGCGATTACAGGACTCGGCGTACCGCGATGTGGAGCTGCGAGCCGCGGAGAAACTCCGGAGTCTTGTCGGGAGCGACGAGTACCGCGTCATTCTACGCAACTGGGTAGTTGAAGCTGGTGTCGGACTTGCTGCAGAACGAGTTACTGTGAATTGTTCTGCTACCGAGCGTTCGGTGATTGGTGAGATCTTGCCGGCGGCGGAAAAAGAGATCTCGGAGCATCTGGGCCGACCGGTCAACGTGGTCTTGTCTGATGGCGAGCCGGTTGAGGAACAAGGTGTCGTGTTGATTTCAGAGGACGGACAGACCGGCTACAGCAACCGGGTTTCCGATCGGCTGCGCCGATGGCGAAACCGCATTCGAAGGATTATTCACGACAGTCTGTTTGGAGTAGATGAAAATGGGTGAACGGATCGTTGGACGAATCAGGAGAATAAACGGCCCTGTCGTCGAGGCCGACGGTGTTCGCGATGCGATGATGATGGAACTTGTCCAAGTTGGCAAAGGTCGACTCGTCGGTGAAATAGTGAAGCTTGATTCCGGATCCGCGCTTGTGCAGGTTTACGAAGACACGACCGGTGTTACACCTGGGGAAAACGTCTACGGGACCGGAATGCCTCTTTCCGTTGAATTGGGTCCGGGACTGATTGGAACAATCTACGACGGCATCCAGCGCCCGCTGGAGCGTATACGCCTGGCAACGGGGACATTCATTGAACGAGGGATCAGTATCCCAGGCCTGGATCGTGAGAAGTCATGGGACTTCGTCCCCACCTGTGACACCGGAGAGCATGTATCGCCGGGTGCGGTCGTCGGCACTGTGCAAGAGACCAGTCGAGTTGAGCATCGCGTAATGGTACCACCCGGAGTGGAAGGCACTATCGAATCCATCATTCCTGCCGGATCCTGCGTGGCGGACGACGAGATTGCGGTCATTTCAACATTTTCCGGAGGGGAGTACCGGCTGACTCTTGTGCAACGCTGGCCAATTCGGGTTCCGCGACCGGTTCACGAGCGGCGCCCCATTGACGAACCGCTGATCACCGGTCAGCGAGTAATAGACACCCTCTTTCCGCTGGGGAAGGGAGGAGCAGTCGCAATTCCCGGTGGCTTCGGCACGGGGAAGACCATGACACAACATGCCATCGCGAAGTGGTGTGACGCGGACATCATTGTCTACATCGGCTGCGGCGAACGCGGAAATGAGATGACTGACGTTCTCACGGACTTCCGAAACTTGTGGATCCGCGGACGGGGCTCAGTCTCATGGAGCGAACCATCCTGATTGCCAATACGTCCAACATGCCCGTGTCGGCGCGCGAGGCAAGCATCTACACCGGCGTGACCCTTGCCGAGTACTATCGTGACCAGGGCTACGATGTGGCAGTCATGGCAGATTCTACCTCCCGATGGGCGGAAGCTCTGCGGGAGTTGTCCGGACGAATGGAGGAGATGCCGGCCGAAGAAGGCTTCCCGGCATATCTCCCCACGCGTATTGCAGAGTTCTATGAGCGGGCAGGCAGCGTGGAAACGCTCGGGGATCGGCGCGGCACTGTCTCGATAATCGGTGCGGTATCGCCGCCGGGAGGAGATTTCTCCGAGCCGGTGACTCAGCACACCAAGCGGTTCGTCAGGTGTTTTTGGGCACTTGACCGGCAGCTGGCGAATGCGCGGCACTATCCCGCCATCTCGTGGCTGGACAGCTACAGCGAGTACCTGTCCGACATACAGCCGTGGTGGGAAGCCCACGCCGGGAGCGCATGGGTACACGATCGACAAGAAATGATGGACCTGCTCAACAAAGAGGTTCGACTTCAGCAGGTTGTCAAGCTGGTGGGTCCTGATGCCCTGCCGGAAAGCCAGCGTTTCATACTGGAAGTCTGCACGCTCTTCAAGAACGCGTTCCTCCAACAGAACGCGTTTGACGATGTGGATCGGTATTCCACGGTGGAAAAACAGCTGAAGATGTTGTCTCTGGTGCTGACCTACTGGAAACGGGGGGCCGAGGCGATACGGACGGGCGTCCCTCTGGCGAAATTGCGGCGGATGAAGGTGCTTGCGGAAATCAGTCGGATGAAGTTCAGCATTGACAACGACAGCCTCGAAGAAATTGATCGATTGGCGGCCAGGCTGGAACGTTCAATTGACCAGCAGGAGTCACTCTATGTCTGACGCACCGAACAACGCACTTCAGTCGGACCAGGCCCGTCGTCTTGAATCGGGACGGGAGTACATTGGTGTTCAGCGCATCGAGGGTCCCTTGCTGTTCGTGGAAAACACCCACCCCGTCGGGTACCGAGAACTCGTGGAATGCGTCACTCCCGACGGTGGGGTGCGACTTGGGACTGTTCTGGACACCTCCGACAAGAGCGTTCTGGTGCAGGTTTTCGACGGGACATCAGGTCTCACATTACCCGGTACACGCGTTCGCTTTCGGGGCGAACCGCTTGTGTTACCGGTCTCCGCACAGATGCTCGGACGGGTATTCAACGGACTCGGTGAGCCGATAGACGGCGGTCCGGCCCCAGTGGGCACAGCCGACCTCGACATCAACGGGCGGCCTATCAATCCTACCTCACGACGGTATCCCCGCGATTTCATTCAGACCGGGATCAGCGCGATTGATGGTATGAATACTCTCATCCGCGGTCAAAAACTGCCCATTTTCTCGGGCAACGGACTACCCCACAACCAGGCGGCCGCCCAAATTGCCCGACAGGCCAAGATACGGGGTGGCAAGAGCGATTTTGCCGTTGTCTTTGCGGCGATGGGCGTGAAACATGACGTGGCTCAGTACTTCGTACGGTCTTTTGAGGAATCAGGAGTGCAGGACCAGGTAGCGCTCTTTCTGTCGCTCGCAGATGACCCCTCAATTGAACGTTTGATCACACCCCGCGCTGCACTCACTCTTGCCGAATACCTGGCATTCCAGAAAGAGATGCACGTTTTGGTCATCTTGACGGATATGACCAACTACTGCGAGTCCCTCCGGGAAATCTCAACCCTTCGTGGAGAGATTCCGTCCCGCAAAGGCTATCCCGGGTATCTCTACTCCGACCTCGCGGAGATCTTCGAGCGTTCCGGCATGGTGGAGGGCTCCACCGGCTCTATCACGCAGTTACCGATCCTTACCATGCCGAACGACGACATCTCCCATCCTGTGCCTGATCTCACCGGTTACATCACGGAAGGTCAGATTGTTTTTGAGCGCGACATGTACAACCGCGCCATCTATCCGCCGATAGCCGGTCTTCCGTCCCTCTCTCGGCTCATGAAAGATGGGATTGGCGCTGAGCGAACGCGGGAGGATCACCCACACCTTGCGAGTCAGCTATTTGCTGCATACAGTTACGTCAAGGACGTGCGGAACCTTGCCAGTGTCATCGGGGAGGAGGAGCTTACTCCCCTTGATCAACAATACCTTGAGTTCGGCGAATTCTTCGAACGGAAATTCATCTCCCAAAACGATCACGAGGAACGGACAATAGAGCAAACACTCGACCTCGGTTGGGATGCACTGGCGAAGCTGCCTGCGGAAGAACTTCACAGGGTCACCCAGGAGGAGATTGACACCTACTATGGCAGTACGTAATCTCGCGCCCACCAAATCAAATCTCCTCAACCTGCGGCAGGAGCTGGGATTTGCGAAGCAGGGGTACGAGCTCCTGGATCAGAAGCGGAACATCCTGATCATTGAACTGCTCGGCCTGGTCGACCAGGCCACAGACTTCGAGTCCCAGGTGAGCAGGACGCTGGAGCGTGCGTTTGCCAGCCTTCAGGAGGCCGTCCTCGCCGGGGGTCGGCTGCAGATGCTCCATTTGGGGAATGCAGTTCATATTGACAGTAGCATCGACCTCGCTCAGAGAAAGGTTATGGGGGTGAGGTTGCCGGTTGTTCACACCGAGTTTACGGATCACGCGCCTTACTTCAGCCCGTACGATGGGTCATTTTGGGTCAATGTCGCGATCAAGGACTTCGAAGCCGCGCTGAACGCAATGGGACGGCTTGCCGAACTGAAAGTAAGCATTGTGCGGCTCGCGAGCGAAGTGCGCAAGACGATCAGGAAGGTTAACGCTCTGGATAAGATTGCAATACCGGAGCTTGAGGACACGGTGAAGAGCATGCAGGATCGGCTCGAGGAGAACGAGCGGGACATGTTTGTCCTGATGAAGATGGTCAAGTCTCGACTTGAACGTAAGGAGCGGTAGCCCATGGCAGCGCCTGTGGAACGGATGATGGTGTATATTGACGGCACCGAGGAATCTTTGACCGCCACGGAGTTCGCCATCCTCCTGGCCAAGAATAGCGGTGCGGAGCTCATTGCATGTTACGTTGTCAACACGCGGGCTCTCGGTGAACTGGTACGGACCAGGATTTTCCTGGAGAGTGAGGAGAAAGAGTACAACCGTGACCTTGAGGCTGATGCGGACCGGCACCTGAACCACGCGCAACGAATTGCCGCTTCACGGGATGTGACCATCAGGACAGTGAAGCGACAAGGTAGTGTTCAC
>DAOWMR010000442.1 GCA_030642995.1 Spirochaetales bacterium | reverse complement strand
GGTCGTGATACATGGCCACGACGCAATCGTAGTCGCCGGCGGCGGCCCTCGGGAACAGAGTATCCGGCGGCAACGGCCCGACAACGTTCAGCCTCTCGACGCGTGCCGCCTGTACCGCCGGTGCGATCTCCTCAATCTCCTCGCGACCAAACAGCCCGTTCTCCCCGGCGTGGGGGTTGAGCCCGGCCACGGCGATCCGGGGATTCTCCACGCCGAAGCGCTGTAGGGCGGCGTGTGCCAGGTGAATGACCCGGGTGACGCGATCCTGCGAGACACGGTCACATGCATCCCGGAGCGAGACATGAGTGGAGACATGCGCCACGCGGAGGGAGTCATGGACAAGCATCATGGCGTAGTCTTTGGTACCGGTCTTGTCTGCGAAAATCTCGGTGTGTCCCGCGTACGGGATCCCGGCGAGTTTGAGCGCCTCCTTGTTGATGGGCGCCGTCACCGTAGCGTCCACCAAACCGCCCATTGCAAGTGAGATGGCGGCATCAATCGCCTCAAAGGCCGCGCGACCGCACATCCCTGAGAGCCGTCCGTACTCGAATGCCGCGTGGTCCACGTTGTCCAGATCGGAGAGGTAGAGAACGCCCGGGTCATCGCCGGTGTCGGCCGCGCTGGGCGTCGGGACCACTTCCAGACCGGTGCCGGTTACGGCCACCGCGCGCTCGGCGATCCTGCGGTCTCCAATGACCAGGAATCGAGCCATCGTCCGCAGTTCGGAATGGGCGAGCGCCTTCGCGATGATCTCCGGACCGATACCGGCGGGGTCGCCCATGGTGATGGCAATCACGCTCGATGGGGCGTGAGGTTCAGAATCATTTGTCATTTGGTATTCCTTCTCGCGGTTGCGCGATCCATTATCTCCATGATTCTCTCGTATGAGTCAATCCTGCCAAAGCCGCCCGCCTTCGTCACGATGCAATAGCGCCGGGCACTACCCCGGATTTGGGCATCGCACACGGGGAGACCGCTCTCCGCTTCGCCGACGATCCGCAGATCAGTGATACCGAGCGCTTCTATCACCGCAACCGCAGTCGAACCGCCGCTGAGAATCAGGGTACCCACGGGACTCGATTCCACGATCCGCCGGGCAACCCGGCCGATGAAGCGCGCAATGTCACCGGCGTCGATCGGAGCAGGCTCCAGGCCCCGGGGTCTTGAAATGGGGCGTCCGTTGGTCGTTCGCAGGAGTATATGCCGACCTGACTGTGCGAGTGCGGCCGCGTTTTCCACGAGGCGGTTCGCTTCATTGGCTGGTGCACTCACCATGGCGTGCGGTCGGAGCGTGACGCTGCCCACCCGACTCGTGTGACTCGCGAGCCGATCGGCCTGAGCCGCAGTGGTCCGCATGAGGCTGCCGGAGACAAACAGTCCGGGGCCCAACAGCGACGGGTCCCCGATGCTCGTGGGTGAGCCCGACCCGGCGAGTGCTTCCGCCAGTCCGGCTGCGCCGACGAGCAGAAGAGGCTCGGGTACGAGGCGCAGGGCGTTCACGATTCTCCGTATGTCATCATCGGTGGCAGCGTCGAACAGGAGGATCTCCGTGCCCATTTTGATGCGTCGCTCCAATTCGGCGGCGAGTTCGGGCGGCTGGAGCGATGTCAGGGGGTGGTCAATCAGGGTCGACTTTCGGGCGGATTGGGAAGCGACAATCTCCTGCGTTGAAGAAGTCACTTGGGGTGACAGGCGGTCGGTGCCGGACTCGCTCTCGTGCAGTGGGATCCCACGGACGAGGCATATTCCGTTTCGGACCGTTCGCCCGGCCCCGGGCACCGCGGAGATCACGGCGGCGGCTGGATACCCAAGGGTATCCAGCATTGCGTCGACCTCCGTCCCCACGTTGCCGCGATAGGTGGAGTCGATTTTCTTGTAGAACGGGAGATATCCCTCGTTCACGAGCTCGGAAACCGCCGAGCGAACCCGATTGTAGGCATCGCGGGGTTCCATCAGCCGCGTCTCGGTGTCCAGAACCAGCACACCATTCTTCGGCGCATTGGACAAACCGAGCTGCAGCCCATTTGCGATTCGGATCGACGGAGGACTCTCGTGAGTGAGAAAATGCACACCCGTGTCCATCGCCCCGGTGAGATCATCGGCAATGACGGCCTGTGGTCCCGGCCGATGGTGTAGCATGCTCTGCATCATAGTCAATGTATTATGCTTCAGCGTTATTTTCTTCCTGAGTTGGCACATGGTAGCATGATCAGATGCCTTGCTACTGCGGAGTTGATTTCGGGACGAGTAACTCCGTCATAGCCTTGTGTTCGGATGAAGATCCAACACCTGTCACCTACCGGGTACCTTCGGTCATCCGACAATCCGCTCGCAATCCGGAGACTCATCAAACTCGTGGAAGAGAATCTCGGGCTCTTTGTGTCGAGGGCGGTAGAGCGGGCGAAGATCGAACTATCAACCGCGGAAGTCGGCCGGGTCGTCTACGCAAAGGACAAGTTGCGAATCCACGAGGAGATCACCCGCGTTCAGTTCAACGGCTATGTGGTCGAGTGGCTTGCCCTATCCGCGCGGCTGCGGGGTGCAACTGCAGGATAGTTGTTGCAAGGTCGGGGATATTGCGATCAACGGCACCTTCGCCGATCAGATTGGGATCACTATCCCCTGGGGCTCAATGCCGGAGTAGAACTGTGCGGGCCCGG
>DAOWMR010000387.1 GCA_030642995.1 Spirochaetales bacterium | reverse complement strand
CTCCGGTAAGATGCGGAAGCATTACATCCGCATCGTCCCCGGCGATAGAGTAAAAGTTGCACTGTCACCGTACGACCTGACTCGCGGTCGTATCATCTACCGGGAGCGGTGACCGTCAGACGCTGATTCCGGCCTCGGCCTTTCACGCAGGACAACCCACAACGCACCCCTACCTCCCTCAGCACCGCGGCCATGGCCCATGGTACCGGTCATTGGATGGTGTTCGAGGTAGGTTCGGATTTCGCGTCGAAGAACACCCTCTCCGTTCTCGCCTTTCCCGTGGATAACCAGAACCTTCCGATACCCGTTGTCAACGCTCCCCTCAATGAAGGCGCCGGTGACCTCAAGCGCCTCCCGGAGTCGATAACCATGGAGATCGAGCGTGTCGTCTATCTTGAGTTTCTCCGGATTGGGTCGGCGGGCACCCGGACCGTCTCCATTCTTGTCCTCGGGAGGATATTGATCCAGCCACTCGTTCATCTGGCCTGGGCTGTGCTGTTCGGATCGCGAGCGCGAACCGGTTTGCCGACCAGCCGCCGACTTCGACTGCTCGCCGTTCCATTCATCGAGAATCTTGCCAAAGTCTCCCATTACCAATTGAAAACACCGGTGGAATCTGCTCGGTTACAAGACAAACGCCCGGTAGCGGAGAATCGAGATAGCGGGGTTTCGCGGCCACAGAATTGAGTGCATGTTCACCCAACCCTCCAAACCAAGATCGGTCCGGACCAGGACGAACCCGTCCTTCTGAGTGATGAGATCCACCGCCGTTCCTGCCGGAAGGTTCAGCCAGCTTTCGGCCATATGGGAGGGAATACGACGCAGAGAGAGTTCGTTAAGCACGACGCCAACCTGATCCTGCTGAACGCTCGCCGCCATGACCAGTCCGACGACGAGCGCCACGGCAATCACGCCAAGAAGAATCTGGCCAATCGCGAGAAGTCCGGCACGGCGAAGGCCCTTCGGCTTTCCGAGAAATGCGAGAAGAATGAAGAACACGTTCACGACGCCTGCAAGGGCGCCGAAGATCACGTCGGGATGCACAATGTGTCGTGGCGGGACGGACCGCTCGAGTCCGGCCGCGCGCTCAATGAGCAATTGGGTATCTCTGATTCTTCCCGATGAAGGGTTCAGACGCACCGCCTCCCGCGCGGCGTACACCGACCGGCCGATATCACCCTGTTGATAGTACAGAACGGCGAGATTGTGTTGGATACCGGGAGACTCCGGGGCACGGCGTGACACATCCTCGAATGCGTGAATTGCGCTGGTGAGATCACCGGCATCGTAGAGTTCAAGCGCGCGATTGATCTCGGTCCAGGGCAGATTGTCGGAGGCTGCAGCCACGAACAGGAACGCCGCCAGCGCAATCAGGGTGGTCTTTGAACCCCGTCGCTTCCAGATTCGCAATGCCAGAAGGATGAGCAGTCCGGGCGCAAAGAGCCCATAGCTCATCGGATTTCGATACCAGTTCCGCGCCTCAACCGACGCAATTTGCTCCGACCGCAGGAGTTCGAATGAGAACTCCGGTTCCTCGTCGGTGACCGGCTCTTCACCGGAGTGATCTGCACTTCAAAACCGGGCAGTTCGGTCCGAACGACCCGATTCAGAGATCGATCGAAATGAGCAAACCGACCGATTGTCACTCGCCCGGTCCCTGCCCCGATTGGTCTCAGTATGAACCGATCCTCGATGTATCCGGAGTACCCGATGTCGATAGGCGTCAGCCGTTCATCCCGTTCCTCGGATTCAATGCGAAAGCCTTCGACCGTGACCTCCGGGAGCTGCAGGAAGTGGAGGTTTCCGGCACCGTCGAGTCTCACCGTAAGCAGCACGTTTTCGGTCGCGGAGATTGTTGAACTGTCAACACTTGCCGAAAGGGAGAATTTCCCGACAGCTCCCGAGGCGGCAATCGCGGGCGGGGCGTCAACCACGGTCATGGAAACGGAAGGCGCGGTAGCGGTGAGTCCCTCCCATTCCACGCGCGCGGACTCCATCCGGATTGAGCCGGTCGCCGAGGGTGTCACCATGAAGACGGCAACTGGAATCTCGTAGAGCGTTACGCCGTCCACTACCGACTGGCCGATGTTGCCGAGCCCCTGAACTTCCTCAGAAATCGCCTTGGTGGGGGCCTGCACGGAAATCTCGGACGGATACACGAATTCGTCCGCGTTGTAAATTTCCAGGGTGACCGCACGAGATTCGCCGACGAACAGAGGATCTTCGGTCACTACCCAGCGCGCAAGGAATGGAACCTGGTCACGAGCACCTCGCCGGCCAACTTCCATAAGTTTCGATGGGGTCTGAAAGACCTGACCCGCCACTTCAATCAGCACCGGATCAAGCACGTATCTCCCCGGTTCTACGGCCTCGAAGCCCAACCGTATCGCCACGATGCGGGTCCGTTGATCTGCGGAGACTCGTGTGGCGGGCCGGATATTCGGACCCTCGACCAGTCGAAATCCCGGGAAATCGACATCCGGGATCACGACATCGTCGGGTTCCTCATAGTCAATTTGAATGTCATAGGTGAATCGCTCCCCAACAGACAGAGATCTGTGGGACAGTTCAACCTGCACCTGTGAGTAACCGGTGCCTGAGACCAGGAGGAATAGGCCGACTACCAGTCCTGAGGCTGATCTTGCGATTCGATTTCCCGATTCGCGAACCATTGTTGTGTTTCCTTTCGGCGAACATACTCGAGCAGGCGGAGCGTCTGTTCTCCCGGCCCATCGTCACCAGGATCATCCGGCGGCGTCGGTGAGACACCGCCTGTTGCCCCGGGGCTTGCTTCGTTCCCGTCGACCGCGGCAGCATTTGCCGCCGCGGCATCTGCCGCCTGGAGTTTGCTCAGAGCAAGCTCCAGGTTTGCCTTTGCATCTGAGCTTCTGCTATTGACCGACAGCGCATACCGCAGTTCGTCGTACGCGGCCGCGTACTGTCCCTGCTGGTAAAGCAGCACGCCCCGGTTGTAGCTCGTCGCATAAATGAGTGAGAGCTCGGAGGCGCCCGCCTCATCGTCTTCCTCAATCGCTCGCCTGGCGTCATGCCATACCTCGAGGGCGGCCTCGTGTTCACCAAGAGCGTAGTAGACATTCCCGATGTTGAACCGTGTCCACGCATCGCTCGGTGCATCCTCAACCGCTACCATGTAGTGGACCAACGCGCTCTGATAGTCCCCCCGGCTGTACGCGAGGTTACCGCGAAGGACCTCGGTGATTGAT
>DAOWMR010000018.1 GCA_030642995.1 Spirochaetales bacterium | reverse complement strand
GGTCTGGTCAACATCTCCGAAGAGATGTACGGCATTCCCATTGGCCTGGCTACCTTCGTAGAGCAGGGAATTCACGACGTCAGTGTGTGGTTTGAAGGAGACGAACGCACCTGGTTGGGTGTCCAGAATGGGAGCAATATCTTTTACACTCTCGCATACGCAGGAGTGCGCCACGAAGGCGAGTGGCAACAGCTGGACGGATTTGGCGCCGGTGCAGGAGTTGGATTCCGCGTTACCACGCGTCCGTTCTATCTGGACCTGGACTTCGGATGGAAACGTATGACCGACGGTGTTGATGCGCAGGACAGGTTCATCTCCCTCTTTGACACCGCCCGAGGCGCCGCCTTCCCGAGTGCCCGCATCATGGCGGGAATAGCAATCGGGGATGGGATTGGCTGGTTCATCGGCGGAAGCTTTGACATTGACTCACCACTTGGATGGGATGCCATGGGGTACTTCGATTCCTCGAATCCGACCTTCTCCGCCGGAGCCAACGGAGCAACTCTGGATGTCTATCCGAGGTTCTTCACCGGGTTCAAGCTGTAGGGTCGTAGAAAACTCTGATTGAGGCCAGCTGTCGGAGCTTGCGGATTGCCTTTTCCTGGATCTGCCGGACTCTCTCCCGTGTGATCCCGAGCCGGCGGCCGGTTTCCTCGAGCGTGTGAGGACCCTCCCCATCAATCCCGAACCTGAGCTTCACGATCTGCTTCTCCCGGGTCGTCAGGGTCGTGAGTGCCAGCCGCACGGATTCTTCGATGGAAAGCCGATAGGCGGTTTCTTCCGGCGCATCCCAGGAGTCGTCCTCAACGAGGTCGGACAGACGAGTCGCACTGTCGTCGTCCACGGTTACGTCCAGGGACGCTGTCTCCTGGCTCAATCGCAAAATCTCTTCCACCCGTTTGGTCGGAAGGGTCAGTCGCTCGGCAAGTTCAGCCATTGAAGGCTGACGCCCGAGTTCACCGGTCAGTTGTCGATTGGCAAAGAAACACCGACGCATCGTGCTCAACATGTGCACCGGGATACGGATCACACGCCCCTTGTCGGCAAGCGCCTTGACAATGGCCTGGCGAATCCACCAGGTACCGTAGGTGGAGAACCGGCAACCCTTTCGGTAGTTGAATCGATCTACGGCCTCGATGAGCCCAATATTGCCCTCATCAATCAGATCAAGCAGGGCCAGCCCGCGATGTTGATAGCGCTTTGCGATAGACACAACCAGTCGGAGGTTGGATCTGATCATCTCATGTTTCAGCGAACGAAGCTCCTCCTCGGCTGCTTCAATCGCCCTTGTCGTCTGCTGTGAGGTCAGTTTTCGGCGTTCGCTCGGGCGCTGGAGCGCCTCAAATTTGTCCCGCGTCTTGGCTATCCGGAACGCGAGTTCCTGCTCGGAGTCTCCGGTGAGTAGAGGGAACATGGCAATCTGCTGAAGATAGTAGGTAAGCGGATCGGCTCCATCGTCACTCGCCGCAAAACTGATACCGCGCCTTGCAGAACCGGTTGAGACTGATTTCGGCAAGACAGCCGTTTCACTCATGACGGTGTGTCCTTCCTCACACGGGACTCTCTTCCGTTCTACGCCCGCGTTCACGTGATGTCAACCCCGAGGTGCATGCTCAGGATCGATATATTGATTGTTCCGCCACACCGTGAAGAGCACACGAGCGGAATGAAAAGCCGGAGAAACACCAACTGAACCGAGGACGGTACCGTTACTGACCCGCTGGCCAAGCACTACGTCCACGCGATCTGCCCCCGCATACCCGTACAGGTAACCATTCTCAGCTCTGACCAGGATGAGTTTACCGAAACTCGTGAACGGACCCACAAACGAGACAACACCGCTCGTCACAGACTGGAACACGTCGCCCGACTCCCCCAACATGGCGACGCCGCGAATTCGTCCGTCCCACGCTTCTCGCTCGCCGGGATGGGGCCAGATCAGCTGCGCCGAGGATACGGCGCCCGAGGATACGGCGCCCGTGGTTGTCGGTGTCACGGAAATCGGCGTTGGATCGGGCACCACAACGGTGGTCACCTCTGTAACATCAGGCGCCATAGCGCCCGACGGAACCAGCAACACATCTCCCGGCCTGACAACATCGTTCTGACCCAAGCCGTTTGATTGGAGCAAGTCCTGCCAGTCAACCCCGAGCTTCCGGGCGATTGAATAGATGTACTCGCCGGCTTTGACCACATAGGTTCCGGGAATTCGGATTCGGGCGCCCACCGGGAGACGCGTTGGGTCTGCTATGGAGTTGTAGTCCAGGAGCGCACTAGCTGAGACGCCGTACTGCCGGGCCAAGGTATATATCGTTTCGCCCCGTTTCAGCTCATGAACCAGGTCATGAGCCCGCTCCTCGGAGAAACCTTGCAGCGTAACGAGAATCAGTATTGCAAAGCAGAGTTGTCGCGTTCGCCTCATAGTCCCCTTTGATTTTCGGTCCGGGCACCCAATAAATCCAGCTATTCACCGATCTATGGTAGGATAGAACCGTGGAATGCCATCAATCGGACATTGTGCGGCTAATCGTGGCCTGGTTCGTGATCTTTGCCGCCGCATTCGGCTCACCGCCAGGACTCGCGGCAGACGAGACCGAAACACCGGCGTTCCCGACACTCAACTGGGGGGCCGGCGTCGAAGAGATTCAGGCGGACCTTGGAGTTCCCGCGTTCGCCACAGACTCCATCCTCATCTATCCAACCGAAATTCTCACCGCTGAAGGCGCCGTAGCGGCAGACCTTACCCTCTGGTTCCGTACCGACAACCTGTTCTTCGCGAGCTATGCATTTCAGATAGTCGACCGGAGCAATGATGATCTCTCGGTACAATTTCAGACAATTTCGGAGCGGTTGCGTGCAGCCTATGATGCGCCCTCGTCGCGTGCCTCCAAGCCCGGCTCGTTCACCACCGAGGTCTGGAATCTGGAAGAGCTGGACATTGAACACACACTCATCCTGGATCCCGGACGCGTCGACCATGTCGTCACGTTCACTGCTTCTCGGGGCTGAATAATCCCGCCCGTACCGGGTAGTAGCGTCAAGACATATGATTACACTGAAGTCCGTTTCCAAGAGCTACGGGACCGTCCACGCCCTGCGCGATCTTTCTCTCGAGTTGGCACGCGGCGAGGTGTTCGGCTACATAGGACCGAACGGCGCGGGAAAGACGACAACAATCAAGATCCTTACCGGCCTTATCCGTGACTATCGGGGAGAAGTGCAGATTGACGGCACGGACATTCGGGCCACGGAAGGGCAGCTGCACGCTCGGGTTGGCTACCTGCCACAGGATGTCGGATTTCAGGAGTGGCGGACGGTGGAGCACGCCCTGCAGACGTTCGGTCTGCTCTCAGGCCTTCATCGCACCGCCCTGCCGGCTGCCATTGACCGGGCGCTCGACCGAGCCGGCATCTCAGAACATCGAAAGCGACGCATCGTCCATCTGAGCGGCGGAACGATTCAACGTCTGCGCCTCGCTCAGGCAATCCTGCATGACCCCGACATCCTGGTCCTTGACGAGCCGCTCTCAGGACTGGACCCGGCAAGCCGGTTTCAGGTCAAAGAAATTGTCAAAGAACTCGCGAATCAGGATCGATTGGTTCTTGTGTCTTCGCATATCCTCAGTGAGATTGAGGGGCTGGCCTCGCGCATCGGCATCCTTCACGGGGGCCGGCTCAGGGAGATCGGGACGCCGGCCGAACTCCGAGATCGATACCAGGTGGGAACTGTCGTTGAAGTGACGGTTCGCCCCGGAGCGAAGTTTGATTGGAACCTGATCGCCGGACCGCCTGTCACTCGGGTTGACCCGCCGGAGGGCTCTGCAGCATCGGCCGGCACCACTGCACGATTGCATGTTGATCCGTCAATCGATCTGGACGATGCGATCAGTCAGATCATGAAACGGCTCATCGCGCAGGCGGTACCGGTTCGAAGCATCCGTCATGCACAGCCAAGCCTTGAAGAAGTGTATCTCAACCTCACGGAGGAACCAGCATGACACTCCGTATCCTTTACACCGACGAACTGCGCGGGCTCGCGCGCTCCAAGGTCATGGTTGCGTTGTGGGTGGGTCTTCCCCTCCTCACACTGCTTCTCAAGCTCATTCAACCCAACACCGAGGGCGTTCCCTTGCTGATCTTCGCGGCGGTCCTGGTAGGAAGCATCGGAGGCACCCTCTCGGCCGTACTCCTGAGCACGACTATAACGGGTGAACGGAACAGACATGTTTACGACCTGTTTCTGACTCGTCCAGTCCGCCGAGGAGCGCTCCTGTCGGCCAAGTTCTTTGCGGCCCTGACCTGCCTCTTCGTTGCCGCCCTCGGGAGCATGGGACTCGCTCTGGCAGTTGACGCAGCAACAGGAGCCCTCGCCCCAGGAATAGCCGGTCAGCTCGGCGAGTCCCTCCTGGTCAGCATCGCCGGGATGGCCGTTGCCAGCGCTGTAGGCGTGCTTTTCGGCGTGCTTATCAACTCCGTCGCCGTGAGCGCCATCCTTTCCGTCTACCTGGGCAACCAGCTGTCCGCCATTATCATCCTGCCCGCGGTATTCGTAGAGGGGTTGAACGTTCCGTTGTTTGCCGGACTTGTCGGCGCCGTGGTACCAGCCATACTCATGGTGATTGCAGTCGCGGTGTTCAAGAGGAAGAGCCTGTAGGGTAAATCAGTACCTTCGCCGCCCCAGCTGATCAGCAATCGCCTGGCTCCTGTTGGGGTCGCGCTTCAAGTCCAGGATCTGTCGCTTGTAGGCGGACAGAAACGCTATATCCTCCGGAATGAGCGGGTCGTCAACGAAGTGCAGGAGTTGCCTGAGAACCTCTATCTGTGCGTCAAGGCGGCTGATGGCCTGGTCAAAGGAGCGATACCTGACGAACTGAGCAACGTCGGCCAGCGTCGTGAATGTGCCGACTGCCGCGGTGTTCTTGATGACTCGATAGTTCCACGCGGCCACGTACTCGTCATAGTCGGTCGTGTACGAGACCCTCACAACCCGGGATCCGCGGTGGAGTGAGTCATCACGCCTGTCCGTGTACTGGTAATCGACGAGCGCTATTGGTTGCTCAACAGGCAACAAACCGGCCAGGTCGGCTGTACTCGGAACGTTCATCTGAACCGGCTGCCCCGCCCCTCCCGCGGCAAGACTCGCGCTGCCTGCCAATGACGGCACGAGAATCCGTGCCAGGATTGTCCTGTGTTCATTGGGGCCCAGTGACTTTCGCCTGTATTCGCGGACCGCTTGCGGCTGCGGATTCCCTCCAAGTGCGTGAACCCGTATGTGAAGATCTGAAAGTGCAGGACGCGCGTAGAAATCGAAGTCTCGCTCGATTATGTCCGGCAACTCCGACGCATCCGCGATGTAATACGAGCTGCCTCCAAATGACCGAACAAGCTCGTTGACCGTCCGAGGCCTGAGTGCATCCGAGAATCCGCAGTAGGATATCTCGGTTTCAGCACTTCGAAGTGCCGTGATTACCGTTCGCACACGATCGAACCCGTAGACCTGATTCGCAACGGGACGGCCGAGAAGCCACAGGAATCGGGTGGACTCCCCTTCCAGCTCCTCATTCGCGGTTCGGAGCAGGGCCTCGAGCGTTCGGTCAGGGGATGCCGTTCGCTCTTTGCCTGCAGCCTCCCGCAGGGCCGAGAGGGCGGAGCTGTATGATCCAACCTGAACGAGTCTCTGGTCGGCGTGAAGATAGATGAAGATATCCTGCCCCGGCGCACTGCGGGCCACGAGCGACCCAAGCGTTCTGGCAATGGATTGCCGTACCGGATCCTCATCCAGAATCCCGGGATCGTTGAAAAAGAGCACGTGGTTGAAAGGCTGTTCGGGAAAGAACTCCTCAGAGTTCGTGGCCACTGCGACCTGCACCGTGATGGTGTCGCCCCACACGTATGAGAGCGGTTTGTCCGACTCGACGAACACCGCAAAGGGATCTCCATCCGGGATTCCATAGGGAAATCCGTAGTCATCAATCACCGACTCAGCGTCCAGGAATGAGCCGGCAACGAGAGTCCCCTCGTCGACGAAGTCCATAGCCATGTCCCGGCCGCTTTGTTCAGCTTCCGCGGCGGCAAAGGCGAACGTCGTACAGTGGCAGAGCAAAACCAGGATCAGGGACTCACGGACGATTTTCCGGCTGTTCAGCATGATCAACCTCCGTCTGTGTCGGAGCGGGGACAAACGCGGAAGATCAACACTAATCCGACAGTACGAAGTCTATGGCGAAACCGGTATGCCCGCAACTGCCACGAACCGGCATTTTGCTGCTACAATGCCGTCATGACGGCATCCTATGACATCATCGTGATCGGCGCAGGACTCGGTGGGCTTGGTGCGGCATTTGAGGCGTCCCGCGCTGGAAGAAGAGTGCTTCTGCTTGAACAGCACAATCTTCCCGGCGGTTTTGCCACCAGTTTTGTCCGCGGTCGCTTTGAGTTTGAGCCGTCCCTGCATGAGTTGCCCGATGTCAATTCCATTGAAGAAGCCGCAGGAACAATAAGGTACCTGGTGGATGATGCAGGGCTTGATATCGATTTTGTTTCAATCCCCGAGGCCTATCGCGTCATTCTGACGGAGAACGGAACCAATGTGCGCATGCCCTTCGGACTGTCACAATGTGCCGATTTGATTGAAAAAGAAGTTCCCGGCAGCCGGGAGTCCGTGACAGCCTATTTGGATCTCTGCGCAGAGGTACAGGCGGCTTTCCGAGCCCTTTCCGGCGGTGAAGGTCCTCCTGATTACCGAAAGATCTTCAAGGAACACGGCAACTTCTTGAGAACAGGCTCCTATACGGCGGAGGAAGTAGCCGATGCCCTGAATCTGCCCGCGAAGGCTCGCGATCTTCTGTATCCCTACTGGTGCTATCTGGGCGTTCCCATGAACAGGGTTTCATTCACCATTTGGGCGTCCTTGCTGAATGCCTATCTTTCGGCCGGGGCAGTGATTCCCAAATTGCGCTCTCATGAGATTTCCGCCGCATTTGTTCGGGGTATCGAGGATCATGGCGGTGAAATCCGACTCAACACCCGGGTGGAGCATGTGCTGGTTGAGGATGGAAGGATTCAGGGGGTAGAGACCTCTCTTGGTGAGAGAATTACGTGCGAAGCTCTGATTTCCAACGCATCGCCCACCCTTATGTTCAATTTCCTGATTCACCCATCATCCGCGATACCGGCCGCAGCAAAGAAAATGGTCAATGCTCGCAGACACGGCTTCAGCCTGGTGGTGGTGTATCTGGGACTGGACGCCGACAGGCATGCCCTCGGGCTGGAAGATTACAGTTATTTCATTGCCCCCCATATGGATACTGAGAAACTCTATCAGGGCATCTACAGTCTGGAATCGGATGAGATCATGCAGGCTTCCGTTTGTCTCAATGCCGCGAATCCAACCTGTTCTCCGAACGGCACCACCATCCTGGCCCTTACGGCCGGATACCGCTCTGAAGCCTGGGAGGACGTTCGGGCGGAGGACTATTTCCGGGTGAAGACCCGGGCAGCCGACCGTTTGATCCGTCAATTTGAACAGGCCACCGGAACCGATATCCGCAGTCACATTGAAGAAATTGAGATTGCGACACCCCAGACTTTTGCCCGGTATACCGGTGCCTATGACGGTATTGTCTATGGCTATGAACCGGAACCCTGGTATTCCGTTGTCCCACGGGCGCTCTCCATGAAGAAAGAGACTTTTGTGCGGGGTCTCTACTTCTGCGGCGGGTTCTCTTATCGCTGCCATGGCTACGGAAGCTCCATTCTCTCCGGGAAGGATGCTGGAGAAACGGCCGTCAGGGATCTGGAATCGGGAGTAACGACATGAAGATTACCGTAAGGAATTCACTTGTCGATATGGCTGCCTTTCTTCTCCACTTGAGAACGCGAAACGGCAGATTCCGTCGCGCTTCATCTGCTTCCAGAGAGACCGGGAGAATCAACGAGCTGTCTTCACGCATTCATCCCCCTGTCCAGAGTTTCAAGATTACTTCCAGGACAGAGGAGTCTCCTACAACGGCAACCTTCCGTATGACTCCCGTGGAGCCGAACGGGAAAGTAGCGGTGTTTCGGGCGGGCCAGTACATCAGCGTGGAAGCGGATATTGACGGCATCTGTATTTCCCGTCCGTTCTCAATCGCTTCTCCTCCCGATGACAGCTATCGTGAGAACTACTACGACTTAACCGTGCGGACAAAGGATGATGGTTTCCTTGCTCCCTGGGTCATGAAGAACTGGGCGGTGGGCAGCATTGTGCAAACGTCCGACCCTCAGGGCTATTTCCACTACGAGTCTCTGCGGGATTTGGATACCCTTGTGTGCCTTGCCGGCGGTTCCGGGGTCACACCATTCCGTTCCATGATTCCGGATCTGCTGCGGAATGAACCGGATGTCAGCATCGTGTTGTTGTATGGAGTCACTTCGCCCAACGAGGTTCTGTTCCGCGAGGACTGGCCTCAGATGGTTTCAAAGTATCCACAACGGTTCCGGTTCATACCCGTCTGTTCCGAACCAGCCGATGATTGGTCGGGAGAAACCGGTTTTCTCTCCGTTGACTTGATCGGCAGATATGTCTCCACACCGCAGGGTGCCAGCTTCTTCATCTGCGGCCCGTCGGCCATGCATGCCTTTCTGGATAGCGAACTCGCGAAACTCAATCTGAAGCCCCGACAGGTACGCCGGGAGAACTTCGGAGACGGGGAACGGAAGAGATCCTTCCCAGGCAGTCTCCAGATTTCCGTGCAGATTGAAGGTTCCGACACGGTACTGGAAATTCCTGCCGATTCGGCAGAAACTGTTCTTGTGGCCCTTGAAAGAGCAGGTCTGAATCCCCCGGCCCTGTGCCGGTCGGGGGAGTGCGGCTGGTGCCGGAGCCGTCTGGTGGATGGAGCTGTTTACGTTCCGGAGAATTCTGACGGTCGCAGGGCGGCGGACCTGAAGTTCGGCTATTTCCATCCTTGCTCATCCTGGCCGCAATCAAACCTGGCAATCCGGATTCCCCGGAATCCCAAAAAATATTGATGGAGGAACAGATGGTTATTGTAGCAGGATCAGCTCTCCAGCTGAGTCCACAAACTGCCAAGGATCTTGGAATCGAAGTACTGAACTACCCCATGTATCTCAACGGAGAACCCTATCCTGTATCCATGGAGATGAGCCGGGAAGAGAAGGACAAACTCCGCTCCCTCCTGAAAGACAAGAACAACAAAGTAACAACATCCGGTCTGGTCAAAACGGAGATGCTGGAAGCCTACAATCGGCATCGTGGGGAAAAGATCATATCTCTGCATCAGGCCGCCCGGGCTTCCACCGCCACGATGACCATGATCAAGGATCTGATGGCCGAAAATTCGGATCTGGATGTGGAGTATGTTGATTCAAAATTCCTGACGGCTGCCTATAGCATTCTCGTGCAGGAAGCAGCGCTGGCCGTGAAAGAAGGAAAGAGTTTTGACGAGGTGATGGACTTGATCAGAATCATGCAGGCGAATACCCGCCACCTTGGTGTGGTATATGATCTGTTCTACCTTCACCGGACAGGGCGCATTGGCCTGGCGAAAGCGGTGATGGGGACGGCAATGAAGATCATTGCCCTCTTGAGTTCTACCGACGAACCGGGTTCCCTGAAATCGGTGGGCAAAGCCAAGAATCATCTGCAGGCAAATCAGCGTTTTCTGAAAATCATCCAGGAAGAACTGGCTGAGAAGAACGGTGCCGTGCTGCATGCCGTCATCAGCGTTATCGGACCGCATGAAGAAGAGGCGCAGCACCTGAAAAAACTGGTGGATGAATTGGACGTGCAAACGCGCGTGGAAGTGCACTATACAAATCATAGCAACATGCCTCATGCCGGACCTGATTTCTATGATATCGGCTATGTAATATATGCCTGAAACCGGACTCACCGCTGCCGATCTGAAAATTGGGCTCCTCGTGGCTGGTGAGTATCTGCGGGAGAATTATCGGATTCTGGACAATCTGAACGTATTTCCCGTGCCTGATGGCGATACGGGAACCAACATGTTGGCTACCTATCAGGCCGGCATTCAGAATCTGGAGGAAACTGAATCCATTCGGGACGTTGCGGATTCTATGGGTGAATCCATGACCCGTCAGAGCCGCGGAAATTCCGGTTTTATCCTGGCGAGGTTCTTCCATGGTTTCTTTGAGGTGACCAGTCGGACCAATGTTATCAGTCATCAGCACCTCTCAGATGCTTTTGCCAATGGTTCCTATCGTGTGAATACATCCCTCTTCTCCCCTGTTGAAGGCACAATGATCACCATTATCGCCGCCATGACGCAGGCCTTGAGACAGGCGGAATGCGCGGATATCCGTACATGTCTGGGCGCCGGCCTGGAAGCCGCCAAGCAATCGTTGTTTGAAACTCCCCTTCAGCTGAAAATCCTGGCGAAGGCCGGGGTGGTTGATTCGGGGGCCCTCGGATTCATCTTCCTGATGGAAGGATTTCATCGCGGCCTGATAGATCAAGGTGTGGAGCGGGAAGATGAGACCACCTACCGGTTCAAACCAGATCCTTCCGTGATTGCAGATATGGAAGACTCAGAACAGATGCACCGGTATTGTACCGAGGTCCTTCTCCGCCCCGACGGTGCTCCATCTCCTGATCTACACGATTTCCTGAAGTCAAATGGAAGCAGCATCGCCCTCGTTCAGGAAGAGGCGCTTCTGAAGGTTCATCTGCACACTGATGACCCTGATCACGTGGTGAATTATCTGAAGACCCTTGGGACAATCGAACACACCAAGATTGAAGATATGCAGGAACAGATGAGCCTCTTTGCGAAAGAGGAGGATCCGGAATCGGCCAATACGGTATTGGCATTTGTGCCGGGACCGGGATTCCAGGAAATTCTCGCTTCACTGGGGGTTGAGAACTCTATTCTCTATTCTACTGAACTCCCGGCGACGGCTGTGGTGCTGGAGGCCATTGAAGCAGAGGAAACCAGAAACATCATAATCCTGCCGAACAACAAGAACATCCTTCCCGCCGTCATGCTTGCCCGGGACCGGACAGAGAAGAATATCTCTATTCTGCCGACTGAGAATGTCATTCAGGGTCTAACCGCATTGTACGGCTACAGTGCGAATGACTCCATGCAAGACAATGTTGTGAACATGAACGACTGTATGGACATGGCCGATGGTTTCTTTCTGTACCGCAGTATTTCGGACATGGTGTTCGACGAAACAGAGATTCAGAAAGACGATTATTTCTGTGTGCGTTCCGGTCATATTCTGGCTGTGAAGTCAGATCCCCGGGACGCTGCGCTGGAGGGAATGCAAAAACTGCAGCCGGAAAACCGAACGAACACCTGCCTGTACTACGGCACGTCGGAAGCCGAACGAACGGCACACAGTCTTCGAGAACAGCTGCAGAAGGATTATCCGGGTATGGAAGTTGAGTGTCTCTTTGGTGGGCAGCGCCGGGAATATTTGATCATGTCAATGGAGTAACGAATGAGACTCATCATCGGGATCATTGGTTTCCTGATACTGGGATATTTGTCAGGCTCAGTGAACTACGCCATCATCGTAACCAGACTCGTTGCCGGCAAGGATATTCGGAAAATTGGTAATCTGAATCCCGGTACCTCCAACGTGGTACGTGAAGTCGGCAAATTCTGGGGCGTTCTCGTGGGCTTCCTGGACGCCCTCAAAGGCGTCGTACCGGTCCTGATTGCGCGATTGACAGTTCTTCAGGGAGACACGTCGCTTGAGTTCTTCACTCTCTACTGCATCGGGATTGTCGCGGTTCTCGGTCATCGCTTCCCCCTTTACCATGGATTCAAAGGCGGTGGCGGCATTGGCACGATGCAGGGTATTTCCCTCTTCTTTGTTCCGGTTGAGTATCTCGTCTCCATGTTGATTGGTGGATCGATTGTTCTCATCGCGGTCAAGAAGGTGAAGTACCGCTTGGGACGTTGGACGCCCATCATGTTTGTGATTCTCTGCCCGTTTATTACCCTTGCTACAACTCTGTGGGTCGATGTTCCGCTGTTTGCACATATTGCCATCGGTGGGCATGACTGGGGGATGGTTGCCGGTGTCTTTGCAATGTCCCTGACTCTCCTCGCTCTCAACCTGAGGTTAATGAAGGAGAGTGGAAACGAACTCAAGGAGGTCAATGAGGAGAAGAAGAAGGAGGAGGAAGGGCTGCAGTGAAGACCCCGAACATCATACTGATGAACTGCGACGACCTGGGCTGGGGGGACCTTGGCTGCACGGGTCATCCACAACACAAGACCCCGCACCTTGATCGTATGGCTGCCGAGGGCTCGATCTTCTCTGACTTCTACATGGCCTCCTCGGTGTGCTCCCCTTCCCGCGGTGCAATGCTCACCGGGTGCTATCCGCGCCGTATTGGCTTCGGGGACTTCGAGGGCCGAGGTGTGCTCTTCCCGGGATGGCCCGTCGGCCTCAATCCCGACGAGATTACGCTCGCGGACATTCTCAAAGGTCGAGGTTACAGCACACGGATCATCGGGAAGTGGCACTGCGGTGATCAGCCGCCGTTCCTCCCCACCCGTCACGGTTTTGACGGCTACTACGGGATTCCGTACAGCAACGACATGGGTCGACAGGTGAACGAAGGCTGGGGCCGTAACCTGCCTCCCCTCCCGTTACTGCGGGACGAAGAAGTGATTGAGGCACAGTTCGATCAAGCCACGGTCACCGCACGATATGTCGAAGATGCGCTCTCTTTTGTTCGAAGCAATCGGGACAAGCCCTTCTTTCTCTACCTCGCTCACATGTACGTCCACCTCCCGCTCTATGTCCAGGACCGATTCCTCAAGGAGAGTGAGAATGATCGGTACGGCGCTGCGGTCGCGGCAATTGACTGGTCAATGGGAGTACTCCTGTCCGAACTCACGCGCCTGGAAATTGACGAAAATACGCTCGTGATGTTCACCTCCGACAACGGAAGCCGAAATGACTTCGGCCGCTCGTGCGGACCTCTCCGTGGCCGGAAGTTTACGACGTGGGAAGGCGGACTGCGCGTTCCATTCGTCGCACGGTGGCCCGGCACCGTTCCTGCCGGCCGGAAAATCGACGGTATCCTCAGTGCCATAGATCTGTTGCCGACACTCGCCGCTGTCACCGGCGCCGCCGTTCCGGTGGATAGAACCATCGACGGAATTGATGTGTCGTCGCTTCTGCTCGGAGATACCGACGTATCGCCTCGCACCGACTTCCTCTTCTACCAGGGCAATATCCTGGAGGCCGTACGCAGCGGCGACTGGAAACTCCACATCCGGAAAGAGAACGAGGATGTGCTTGAACTCTACAATCTTCGGGAGGACATAGCCGAGTCAACCAACCGCGCCGCTACCGAACCGGATATCCTCTCGAGTTTGAAGGAACTGGTCGAGACAGCGCGCGCAGATCTTGGGGATGCGACAACCGGTCAGGAAGGCAACTGCCGACCGATTGGTCGGGTGAGCGAAGGTCAGCCCCTGACTCACTATGACCCCGCACACCCCTACTACATGGCTGAGTACGATCTCACCGAGTTTGGGTAGGAGGGAAGCGGTCACGTCGGGGCGTACAAATCAGACGAGGAATCACTCCTTGTACCGGAAACCTCCCTTTGTCCCTTTCTTTGAGAACACGATTTGCCACAACTGATTCCTTCGTGACCGAAAACCCGCCGCAGATGAAAGAAGATAGTAGGTCCACATGCGGTAGAACCTCTCACCATATGCATCTTTGAGTTTGCTCCAGTTTTCCGTGAAATTGTCGTACCAGGCCATCAGGGTCTTGTCGTAATATGGCCCGAAGCTGTGCCAATCCTCAAGTACAAACAATCCCTCAGCTGCCGACGTGATCTGTTTTGCCGACGGTAGCACTGAGTTCGGAAAGATGTACTTGTTGGTCCACGGATCTGTTGAGTTCACCGAAATGTTTCCACCTATCGTGTGCAACAGAGAGAGGCCGTCTCCTTCCAGACATCGATGGACAACCTTCATGAAAGTCCTGTAGTTTCGGCACCCCACATGTTCGAACATGCCGATTGAAATAATGCGATCGAATTTCTCTCTTAGCTCCCGGTAATCCTTCAGTTCGATCGTAACGTCAAGCCCTTCGCAGGACTTCTGTGCAAAAGCTACCTGTTCCTCAGACACCGTAATGCCATATACACTGGCGCCGTACTTTTCGGCTGCGTGTTTGGCAAAGCCACCCCAGCCACACCCGATATCCAGGACCTTCATGCCCGACGTGAGTCCCATTTTGCGGCAAATCAGGTCCAACTTGGCCTCTTGTGCGTCATCGAGCGTTTTCGCTCTTTTCCAATAACCACAGGAATAGTTCAACCCGCGGTCCAGCATAGCAGAGAAGAGATTATTGCCGAGTTCATAGTGACGCTTACCAATTCCAGTAGCCTTTGATCTGTTCTGGAGATTTATGATCTTTGCCTTGAGCACGATCCACAGAAACAGGAGGGCACTAATCTTCACTTTCTCATCCAATCGCGCTTCCAGGACCCTTTCAAAGAATTGATCAAGGGCTTCACAATCCCACCAGCCGTCCATGTAGCTTTCGCCGAGACCAAGAGAAGCTCCTGACAGGACCCTCCCATAGAAACCGGGATTACGTATCTGGATATCCCAGGGTCTCGTCCCATCAATCTGAACACCCGCAGCATCAAGGATTTTCTGCAGGACTGTTTTCTCGTTGGACTCCTTCACGTGATTTCCCTTCCTTCCATTCTAAGGCATCTCATGCAGCCAGCGCATCGAATTCGGGCACATAGGGCTTGATGTCCAGAAACGGAGTGCCGTCGAGATTCTTCAGTCCTGATTGATAATCCTCGAACACCTCAACACTGCCCTTCACACCGACGGCGCCCACGGGTTGGATCTGCATGCCTTCGGGTTCGTCAAACGGTGTATGGATCAGGCCAATCGGTTGGAATTCAATCTTCATCTTTTATCACGCAGACATCTGCTCCGGCTTGAGGATACCCTTTTCGGTGATGATTGCCGTGACATACCGCGCCGGCGTGACGTCAAAGGCTGGATTGCGGATTGGGCTGGACTTTGGCGCGATCCGCACACTCGCTGCGCGATCTCCCTCCTCATCCCACCCGAACATACCCGAGACCTCTTCACCGGGGCGCTCTTCAATGGGAATTGCGTCGCCGGATGCGCACTCGGAATCGATGGTTGCCGTGGGTGCGGCCACGTAGAATGGGATTCCGTTTTCATGAGAGACGACGGCGCTTGAGTAGGTCCCAATCTTGTTTGCTATGTCCCCGTTTGCGGCGATCCGGTCGGCGCCGACAATGACCATGTCGATCTCGCCCCTCGCCATGAAGAAACCGGTGGCGTTGTCCGTAATTACCGCGTGGTCGATGCCCTCTTCGCCAAGTTCGAACGCCGTGAGACGACTTCCCTGACAACGCGGTCGGGTTTCGTCCACAAAGACGAAAAAGCCCCGACCCTGGCGGTGAGCCTTGTACATCGGCGCGGTTGCAGTGCCCCAATCGACGGTGGCAAGCCACCCGGCGTTGCAATGGGTGGAGAGCCGCGCGCCTTCGACAATGAGATCGGCACCAAGCTCCCCGATGGCCTCACACGCCTTCTCGTAGTGATCCGCCACTTCTCGCGCCGCGTCCAGCGCGATTCCCGAGGCGGAAGCAGCGGTCGCTCCAGAGGCTGCACCACGCACCGTCTCAATTCCGTAGAACAGGTCCTGCGCCGTCGGCCGTGTGCTGCCGAGCGCCTGGGCAGCTTCATCAAGATCGACACCCTGACGCGCCGCGAGCGCCATGCCAAATGCACCGGCAGCGCCGATTGCCGGGGCACCGCGGACCACCATGGTCCGGATCGCAGTGGCCACCTCCCGGTAGTCGGTGTAACGCGCGATCTCGAAGCGATGGGGAAGCAGGGGCTGGTTTATCAGGCAGAGGGCATCGTTCTCGAACCAGACGGTTTTGTACTGTTTTCCTTGTATTCTCATATCGCCGACGCTAACCCCGGATCTTTGGAATGAGAGAGACGAGAATACTCTTCACCTTCTCCGAATTGCCCAGGAAGGTCTCCAGGACCGCCTCCCAGGTCACCGGCTCCTCGTCGTCTTTCCAGCTGTCATAGTCGGTAGACATTGCGATGGTCGCGTAGGGAATCCCCGCTTCGTTTGCGAGGATACATTCTGGGGCGATGGACATGTTGATCAGGTCGGCACCCCAACCGCGGAACATACGGGACTCGGCCCTCGTTGAGAACCGCGGGCCCTCTATGGTTATCACGGTGGCGTTTTCATGACAGGAGAGTCCGAGTTGCGCGCACGTTTCAACGAACAGCCGGCGGAGCTCCGCCGAAAAGGGGTCGGCCATGGGCGTGTGCTTCATTTCGCCCGGCTCAAACGACTCGTAGAAGCTCACCTTTCTGTGCCGCGTGAAATCAATGAATTGATCTGGAACCGCCAGATCTCCGCGGCCGATCTCCTCCCGGAGCGACCCCACCGCGGTCGTCGCGATGATGTGTGAGCAGCCGACATCTTTCAGCGCAAACACGTTGGCCCGGTAGTTGACCTGGGTGGGAGGAATTGTGTGCTCACGTCCGTGGCGAGCCAGCAGGTACACCTTTGTGCCCGATATCGTGCCCTCTCGCAACGGGGAGGAAGGCCGTCCGAAGGGAGTCTGCACATCCACGTCATTGGGGGTCTTGAGAATATCAGGGTCATCCAATCCACTGCCGCCGATAACGCCCACCACGGCCATCGTGCACTCCTTTCGTCTGAGCTCGTTCTCATCAGTATAGATGGGTGCAGTCATGGGGACAACATTGCACTCACGCGAGCGTTGCTCCATCGCAGGATACTTGATCTTTTCTCTCCGTTGCCGGCCGACTTGGGTGTATAGTTCTTTTGTGACTCCCGGCCTTGTGCGCGCGTCACAACCGATAACAGGAGGCGACTATGGATTTCAAGATTGAGCATGCGCCGGTTTTCACCAGTCTGACCGTGCAACTTCAGGCTGGAGAATCGTTCAAGGGGGAGGCAGGAGCCATGGTGTCCATGAGCCCGGGCGTAGAAATTCAGTCAAAGAAGCAGGGCAAAGGACTCGGGGGGATGCTGAAGGCTGCCGTGGGAGGGGAAGGATTGTTTGCTACACGGTTCACTGCATCCGGCGGAGCCGGAGAGGTTGTTCTTGCGCCTCCCACACCGGGGGATATCATCGGTTTTGATATGATCGGCAACACCATTCTGGCCCAGAGCGGCGCCTATCTGGCCGGC
>DAOWMR010000169.1 GCA_030642995.1 Spirochaetales bacterium | reverse complement strand
CTGGAGCAATGCCCGCCAACTGGTTGTCACCGCCGATGGCACCCGCTGGAACATTCGGGGTGTCAATGCGATTGCCGAGGGCTTTCGCGATCTGCTTGCCGAGCATAATGCCGACACAACCGGGTTCTGGCTGCCGGTGCCGCTCCGTTACCGGGATCCCGAGGATAACGCACTGCAATTCATCTACCGCGACCGCACCTATCCGGCAATAAACATGATGCAGTTCGAGGAACGTGACGGGCTCTGGGCGGTCGCAGAACAGCACATCTTCTGAAGAAACCTGAGCGCATACGTACCCGGCCCGTCACAGACACGCTACGATGCGAACGGTAACGGAATTCTGGATCCGGCCGAGCAGAGCGCGATGGTTGAGGCCTACTGGCTTGTCACAACTGGGCGACACGGGGTGATCACTCCGGTTGATGAAGAGTTCGATTTCAACGACGACGGCTACATCTCCGATACTGAATCCCGTCGTGCCCGTTCTGTTCTGCTTCGTGATCGTCTCCGATCACTGCCGACAATCTATCCTGACTTCGCCGAACAGTACCTGAACATCAACCTGAACGGCGAAACGACTATTCACGCTGCGAATGCCGTCTTGAGAGACTTCATTGACGGTGAGACGGCCATACGACCTCGCCGAGTGCAGGATGAGCACGCGCACGCCATGGCTGACTTCGACGAGGACGGGTGGCTCGGCCCCGATGAGATCTCTGCGTACGCGGAAATGATTGTCAGAGTGCTTGCGGCCATCCCGGAGCCACCCTGCTTTTCCAGAGAGATTGACGGATCTACCGAAGAGATCGTGCGGTGGACCGACGCCAACTCGGACGGCGTTGTGTCGGACATGGAGCTGAACGATCTGGGCTACCTCGTTTTCGCCGCTTTGAGTGGTGACCCCGTTGTGGCATCGGCGCCGCTCTGCCGGTTCGATCAGAACAGGGACTTCCTGCTTTCCGTCCCGGAACAGGATGCCCTCAGGGCCTACTTTGCCATTGAGCTCCTGCCGCAGACCGTCTCGCGTCTCGGGGAGACCTATCCAATGGTCTTGTTCCTGGACACCGACGGAACGGGCGATCTGAGTCGAATTGAGATCAGCAGTGCAATGGACCTCATTGCGACTCCGAGGAAGTCTGTGAGTTCACGCGTCAACTCGCCGCTGGATCAGATGTTGGACCGTAAGCCCGAGGACGGATACTTGTCCGAGTGGGAGGTCTGGTCGGTCGTCGGCAATATCCTCGCGGCCTCTTCTCGGCAGTGGATCGAGTCCCGGCTCACGGCCAGTACCATGGTTCAGTTTGAACGAAAAACCGGAGTCTCGCGGGTGGAATCCGATGACGAGGAACTTTCGCTGCAGAGCAACACGGCGCCCACAATCGCGAGTGAGATGTCCGTGTTCCAGCGTCTCGCACGCACTGCCCGCAGATCAGACCCCGGTGAGCCGGTTTCTGGTGATACCTCGGACGCCGAGAAACTGACCATGCCCGCAGGGGCGGTCGGGGACGGGGTTGTACGGCTTGCCGTTCGCTTGGAGCCGGTGTTCCCCGTGATGTACAAGTGGTACGCCGACAGGCATATCGGATACGCCTACATTGAGAACACCAGCGGCGAGGCGATCACCGACATCGTTGCCAGGGTGAACATCCCGGGCCATGTCGACAGCGCCATCGACAGCGCGATTATCCCCAGCGCCGAGCCGCAGGAGGTGATCCGAATTGCGATACCGGCCCTACTGAATGAGTCTTCGGTCCTTGCGATCACCGAAGGGCGTACCGCAGCCGCGACAGTAGAGGTGGAGTACACCGCCGGAGCCGATCGACAGACGAGCAGCCGGACAGTGCAACTGGAGTTCTACGATCGCAATGCGATCACATGGGACGATGATCGGAAGGCGTCGGCTTTCGTGACTGCTCGCGACGATCAGGTGATGCTCTTCAGTGGCAACCTGCACGCATCCATGTATGCCGAGTTCCGAACCGGGCTGAGCCGGGAACTGCAGCTTGCCATGCTCATGTTCGATGGGCTTGCCGAGCACGGCATGGTCTACCGGACCGACCCGAGCTCACCGTACGCGGACTACTCGCAGGACCAACTCGCCGTTGACTACCTGCAGTTCCCTCGCCAGACTCTGGCGTTCCGTAATGGTGATTGCGATGATCTCTCGGTTGCCTATGCGGCACTGCTCGAGGCCGTAGGGGTCCCTGCGGCGTTCATCACGACGCCGGGGCACATCTTCGTCGGAGTAGGGCTGAATACAACGGAGGATGAGGCGCGTCGAACCTTTCTCTTTCCCGACGACATAATCTACACCGATAGCGGAGACGTCTGGTTGCCCGTGGAGGTGACCGCCCTTCGGGGAACCTTCCTCGAGGCGTGGTCAATTGCCGCACGTCAGTGGCGGGATGCGAGTCGCGACGACGGGAGTGGCAGCGAAGGAGCCCGCGTGACTCCCGTTCGGTCGGCATGGCAGGAGTACGCGCCGGTGGGGCTCTCCGGCTTCACCTTTCCGCTCTCCGCACCGGACTCACCGCGGGTCGTTGAGCGATGCCTGACCGAGCTTACACAGTTTGTCGCGCGCGAAATTGCGGACAGGGAGGCCACCTTCCTTGGTCGACTTGAGTCCGATCCCTCCGACCACGAGCTCCGAAATCGACTTGGGACCCTCTACGCCCGCTACGGGCTCATGGAGAAGGCTGCCGTACAGTTCGAGCAGATCGTGGATCAGATCGATTTCTACCCCGCGTTTCTCAATTTGGGCAACACGGCTTATCTGGCCGAAGACTACCCGGTGGCGCTCGGCTATTACGAACGGGCTCTGACCATGGAGCCGGAGAGCGGGCCTGCGATGCTCGGCGTTGCTCGCGCGAGCCTGGAGGTAGAGGACTATCCCCGGGTTCGCGAGGCGTACGATCGGCTGAAGGTCGTGAGCCCCGGCCTGGCGTCTGAGCACAGCTACCTTGAAAGTCGCGGGGGCACCTCCTCGCGGGCCGGAGAGAGTTCCGGCCGCAACGCTGGAGTGATTTGGGTGGACGAACAGTAGGTCGTCCTGGAGTTTCCGGCGGACCGAATCAATTCCCCATCCGAACTGAAGCAGCACTGTGAGACCGACGGTACTGTTGGTAGACGGCTGTAGCTGTGCTCCGCCAAAGACGCGATATTGACAAAGGTAGCTAAGTTAGCCACTATGGAGACATGAAGGCGGTTGGCATCAAGGTGCTCAAGGACAACCTGAGCAAGTACCTCAAAATGGTCCAGGCCGGAGAGACGGTACTTGTTACGGATCGGAATGAAGTGGTGGCGGAAATTCATAGCCCCGGCATGTCAATTCATCCAAAGATCTCTCGTTGGGAGGTTTTTTTGAATCACGAGGAACGTCGCCGGGGAGTTATTCGCGCGAACTCTCGAACCGATAAATCCCTTGACGAGCTCCTGCAACTCCCGCGGCCGTCAGTTCCCATTGATGTTCGATCGCTCATGGACGAGATCCGGGCGGAGTGATGGTCTGCTACTACGATACCAGCTTTCTGCTGACTGCTGTCCTCGAACAATCGCCGCCGCAGGCGATGGTCCAGCTCTGGAACGACGCTGATGAACGTGTTTCTTCGTTCCTCCTCCGTCTGGAATCCGTGGTCGGTCTGACGAGGGCGGCCCTCCGGCAGGGTGTTGAGCCGGCGGACCGATGGTTCACTGATCGACAGGAACTACTCGATGAGTATCTCAGTTCAGTGCATCTCGTCAGTGTGGACGAAGCGATCGAACGCGTATTGCGGCAGGAAACCGGTCTCGCGCACTGTCGCAGTCTGGATGCGATACATCTGGCGACGGCACTCTATGTTGCTCCGAATTTGGACGTCCCGCTCACCGTCTGCACCTTTGACCAGCGCATGGCATCGGTGGCCGTTGCCCATGGATTGGCGGTGTGGCCCGACGGCCAGATCCCGAACAAGGCTCCGTAGGCTCCGGATGATTACGTGCTGTTTGTAGCCTTCCGGCACTCTGCAATTCGATCCCAGATATGATAGACTTGGTCTATTCACGAATATGGGAGGAAAAGATGAAACGTTTTATTATTGTGGCACTCGTCCTGGCGCTCAGCGCCACGGTGTTGGTTGCCGACGATCTGATTGACCCGGGCCCGTCCAACCAGCGGATTTCCACCGTGGGGTTCGAGCGGAACGAGTTGGATGATCTCATTGACCCCCTCGGTGCGACGCTATTTGCAGACAACCCGACGCTCTTTTTTGCACTGGACGGAGCTGCCGGTCAGTTTGGCGCGAATGTGATTGGTAACGGCTTCCGCGGCGGCTGGGGGGGTGCCCTCGGTGGACTGGGCGCAACTGCTGTTGTCAACTACATCAACAATGGAGACTACTTCTCCAAACCGGCGACGGAGAACACCACCTACGATTATCAAACCTATAACGCCGCCACCGGCGACTACGGAACCATCGTTGAAGACGTGGTCAGCACTGCGCGTGAGGTAGACAGCGACCAGGAGGCGATTGTTCACCTTGGAGTGGATGTCGGCATTCCCATTGCCCTGCAGATTCTCTGGAGCCAGGGCCGTTTTGAGACGGAAACGTTGGATTACAACAACGAGTACAGCAATACACCGACACCGGTTGCCGGTGCGTTGACCCTGCGGAACGATCGCGTTCACGAGGTTGTGGACTTGCACTGGGAGAACAGATCCAACCAGCTGGTGTTTGAGCCGGAGATCAGCCTGGAGTTTGGCAATCTCATCTCCCGGATCTCGCTTGGAGCGGGGTTGGTCAATCTGCTCGGTCCGACGATGTACGAGAAGACTACCACGCAATACGATCTGTTTTTTGGCGTTGATGACACGCTGATGGACCGGGAGACCGTTCAGACCTACGACGGGTGGTACTACTGGGACGGCGCGGTGACGCCAAGCTTCGCCATGAACACCGCCACCTTGGTTCCGAACACTGCCCGCAGAATCGCGCTCAACCTGGCAACCGACAACAGACTGTTGGACGTGGCGGGTGGCACCCTCGAGCTTCCCGCGAGCTTCATGTACAACCTCTATCCAGGCGACCGGCAGACCGTGGACACCTGGGTACAGACGAACTACGACGACAGCGTCGCCACGCCGCAGGTGCAACAGATCACCACCGTGACGACCACCACGACGCTTGACTCCATACTGGACGTCGGAGGCGAGGCGGGTGCACGCTACCGCCGGACCTTTGATGCCGGTGAGGCCGTATCGGTGCATTTGGGCGCCGGACTCATCGTTGGGGCAAGCTATGATAACGAGACGAAGAGTCAGTAAGAGGTGACTGCGGACCAGATAGACGGTAGCGGAGACGGTCTCTTCACAGACGTCCTCTTCGATACTGACACCGTTTCCCGACTCTATGGCTACTCCATTGACACGAGTGAGCTTGTCGCGACCGGTTCGGTGGATATTCCAGTCGCCGTGAGCTTCCATCCGGTTCCGTTGTTGGATTTCCACGCCGGCACCACCACGACTCTTCAAGTGACCATGACCGTCAACCAGTCGTCCGTGACCGGTGGGCTGCAGAATGAGGAGTATACGGACAACTTGGATGCTACAAACGACTACACGGACGAGCCGGCAAACAACAGCAATACCCAGGATTTTCCGAACAAGGACACGACGACGACGTTCGCCTTCAGCACATTCCCGTTCTTTGGGATAACGCTGCATCTGTCCGAGTCACTCAAGATCGACGCAATTGGAACCGGGTGGGGCGGCGCAGGCCTTGATGCTTTCAGCCTGACCGCGATCTGGAACTATTAGTCGGACGAACCGTAGGTTCGTCCCGGAGTTTCCGCCGTTGGCTTCATCATACAAGTGGTGATGCTTTGGCGGGAACTCCACGTCTGTGACCCCGGCGGTTCAAATCCGCCCACCGGTACTCGTTGATGGTGTGGAGTTTGTGACAGTTTTCGGCAGCCCTTGGTTCGCCGGCTGCGTCACAAACTCCGGATTCAACAAAGGCGATCCCTATGGGACCGCCTTTGTTGAATCGGGCTGGGCGGACGAACCTGACGGTTCGTCCCGGAGTTTCCGCCGTTGGCTTCATCATACAAGTGGTGATGGTTTGGCGGAAACTCCACGCCTGTGACCCCCGGCGGTTCAAATCCGCGCACCTTGATGCGTATCGTTGTTGGTGTGCAGTTTGTGCTATTTGCTCTCGTCAAGTGGGTTCCTGGGCTGTAGCGCAAACTGCGGATTCAAGAAGGGCCATCCGAATGGATGGCCCTTCTTGAATCGGGCTGGGCGGATTTGAACCGCCGACCCCTT
>DAOWMR010000238.1 GCA_030642995.1 Spirochaetales bacterium | reverse complement strand
GGCGAGAACGGTCACCGGACCGTAGGCGCTGAGGGCAATCTTGGTGGAAACGAAGGATACCCCGTAGAAGAGCATCGCCAGGATCAGTTGTCCGTAGATCTGCATGAATCGGCTCAGTTTCTTGAACCACGCCGATGGTGTCAACGCCTCCGCCGGAGTAGAATCTCCGTGTGATGGCAGATGCATCTTCTGGTCGGACCCCGCGGGCCGCAACGCCGCGGCGCGTAGTAGTCGCCGCCGTCATCGTTCGTTCCGGAATGGTGCTGGTTGCGCAGCGTCACGCGCCGTCACGGTTTCCCGGACTCTGGGAGTTTCCCGGCGGCAAAGTTGAGCCTGGTGAGACCCAAGAAGCGGCACTGCGCCGGGAGATTCGCGAAGAACTCGGTGTTGATATTTCGGTCCGCTCCGAACCGCCGATCGGGACGGTGAAGTGGGACTACGATCACGCCAGGGTGCTCCTGATTGCTCTTCGGGCCGATATTGTCAGCGGCACGCCGCGCCCGCTTGATCACGCAGCGGTCAGATGGGTTGCCGCCGAGGAGCTCAGCGCGCTGCCGTTGCTTCCGGCGGATCGACCAATTGCGATCTCTCTTCAGACTCGTCTACGAGCGGGGCCGCGGCCGGAAACACCCAACCCGCAATGAACCTCAGAATCATCCCGGCAAGTGCAACGGCAACGAGAAACGCACCAATTCCGATTGGTCCGGGAATGACCTGTGCGAAAACGATCCGAAGGACAACGAAGCCGCCGGCAACGATCAAGACGGCCACAATTGTTCCAAGCCACTTGAAAAAGCGACGGTTGATGTACACCTCTTCCACCACCACGTGAGGCTTCGGCCCCGGAATCCGACCAAACATGGAGGTCTTTATCAGAAATCCGACTGGAACGGCTATCATCGGGATTGTGCTGAGGAGAAACCCCTCGAGCTTGAGATTCAACGGTATGAGTGCAAGTACGGCAATGAGGACGCCTACCGCCGGAATGATGGCGCACAGAACGAGTCTCGGAAAAGCACGGTCGCGCTCGAGTAGCGGCAAACTTGCCTCCAGCAGCCCGGTTCCCACCTGAAGCCGTGTGAGCCCGTGCACCAACAACCAGCCACCCATCCCGGCGGCCATGATGGGCATCGCGTAGAGAAGAGCGTTGATCGGCAGGCCGGACATTTGGGGCCCGGTCAGAGTCACCACCGGAACGACGAGGGGAAACGGAAGCGCCAACAGGACCCCGGTGTCGCGCGTGGCAGCCTGAAAAATTGGCCGCCGAAACGCGGCTCGGGGCGTGCGCGCGATGAGGCGGACCGGACCGGTCACCGGCACGGAGCGGCTGTTGCGAGCGCGTGGATGCGCGGTTCCGTCGGTATCACGTCGACCAATCAGCCGCAACGCGCTCTTCAGAAGCAGCAAGGCCCCACCTGCATAGAGACACGTCCCGACAAGCGGAACCCAAAGGGGGAGTGCGTTCGGCAGGGAAGCACGCCGGGCCACGAGGGCGGAAACGAAGCTCGCTGCGGATGTGGGGAACGGCAGGAAAGAAATCACACGGAGTACTGAGAGGCTCTCGGATTCCGTCATCCGTGGATCGTCGAACAGACTTGCCACGAAAGTCGTTCCAAACTGCATGACAGCGAGAACGACGATGATTCCAATTCCGTAGCCGGCCATTGTAAGAACCCGCACGGTAGTCGCACGCCGATAATTTCCGGAGGCCGAACGAAGGGTCTGCCGGAGGCGCCACGATGCGAGGACGATCACCGACAGCGTCACGACGGCGTGGGTGAGAGAGACGAAGAGCGTTGCCATCGCGACGCCAAACCCGCCGCTTGCAATGCCCGCGGCAACCGGATAACTCAGGACAATAACGCTCAGCGGGAGAAGGAATTCCCGAGAAAGGGCCATTACACGGAGAAGTCCGGCCTGTTCGGTGCGAAGCGGAAGTGATTCGGGCCATCGGTAGAGTTCCGGCGCGAGAATCTCGGACGTCGCGACCAACGTAAGGACCATCAGATATCCGGCTTGGACGAGCAGATGGATGGTTCCGGCGAGAGTAGTTACGAACAGGTTCCATTGATGCGTGGCTCCGCCGGACAGTTGGGCCATAGTCGCCGCCGGAAGGAAGGTCACCATAAGCAGGTAGACCGAACTGAGAATCTGTATCATGAGCGCCTGGCGCTTGATGTGCCGGGAGTTTTTGGTCATCCGTTCCACCAACCGCCCGGTACTGCTCCCGGCCGCCATGAGTGATCCCTGATAGATCGCTTCATGGTAGATCCGCCCGGCCAGGCTCCAAAGCTTGATGCGCCCGTCTGTGGTGCGATTGCTCACGAGCGGCCCTCGCGCAAGGCCCGCACGGCTTCCTCAACAGAGGAATCCTGTTCCGTCAGCTTGAGAAAGACATCTTCTAGTCGCCCGCCGGCGGACGCCGTGCGCTCACGGAGTTCATCGACGGTGCCTGTCGCTATTTCTCGCCCGGCGTTCACGACGCAGATCCGATGGCACACCTCCTCTGCAACTTCAAGAATGTGCGTTGAGAACATGACCGCCCCACCCTCTTCAACATGAAGCATGAGGATTTCCTTGAATACTCGTACGGCTTTTGCGTCAAGACCGGAGAGTGGCTCATCCAGTATCAGGATGGGCGGTTTGTGGACGAGCGCAGCAATGATCTCAGCCTTCTGCCGATTGCCGCGCGAAAGCGTACTGATGGGCTTGTCCATGATCTCACGCGCGTCCAAACTCGCCGCATACCGATTCACCCGATCGTTCAGTTGCTCCTCACCAATTCCACGCACGGCTGCAATCAACTCAAAGGCGTCCTTTGGAGTCATTGACGCGTAGAGGACCGGGTCTTCGGCAACATAGCCGATGCGAGCTTTGACTCGCCGCGCGTCTTCAGCCGGATCAATGCCGTCTACGCTGATTGAGCCGGAATCGGCATCCTGCAGACCCAGGATCATCCTCACGGTGGTGGTTTTGCCGGATCCGTTTGGCCCGAGCAGCCCGAAGATTTCGCCCTCCCCGACCTCAAACGAAAGATCGGAAACGGCCACGAGATCGCCATAACTCTTGGTGAGATTTGATACGTTGATTTTCACACAGTGAGTACGACAGATTTTCGGCGGGACATCAAGTGCATCTGCAATCGCGGGGAGGAGATCGTGCAGGAGACAATCAATCCTGGAGCACTGCCTCGAGTTTCTTCAGCCGGGCCTGTTTCTCGTTCTCCGGCATGAAGGTTGCCATCAAGTTGTTTCTGAGTAGTCGATTGATCTCCGCCCGGCTGAAGTTCAGCTCAGTTGCAACGGTATCGTACTCGTCGTTCAGATCAACGGAGAAGAGCACCGGGTCGTCGGTGTTGACCGTCACATTGATGCCGTAGTCAAAGAGAGGGCGGATCGGATGCTCAGAGTAGCGTTTCACGTATTTCTTGGTGATCACATTGCTCGTGGGACAGACTTCAAGGGGTATCTGCGTGTCTCTCAAGTGCTCCAGAAGAGCCGGGTCCATGGTGGCGCTCGTTCCGTGGCCAATCCGTTCGGAGTGAAGCAGTTTGATGGCGTCCCATATCGATTCCGGTCCAACTTCTTCGCCGGCATGGGAGACAACGTGCAACCCTTCGCTACGGGCCTTCGCAAATACGGTCTCATATTCGGCGCACGGATGACCAATCTCCTGGCCGCCCAGGCCAATCCCAATGATCCCATCGGTTGATGTACGCTTGAGGAACCCAATGAGCAGCTCCAGGTTCCTCATTGCGTTTTCAAGACCAAAGGACCGGGACACGTCCACGATGAGGCGAACATCAACGCCGGTGTTCTTGCGGGCCTCGGCAAAGCCGGCCACAAGATTTTCAAACATGCCGTCGAAGGAGATGAGTCCTCGATTCAGAACCATTGAAGGCGATGCAAAGGCCTCAATATAGTAGATGTTGTTCCGTTTGGCATACTCTACGACATCCTTGGCAACGAACAGAAAGTCCTCCGGTTCACGGAAGAACGACTGCACGAAGTAGAATGATTCGAGCATGCTCTTGAGGCTCTTTATCTTGGAGAAGTCCGTCAGCTTGTTCGTCTTCGAATCATGAGGGATGTCGTATTTGTCCATCAGTCGATGGTAGGACACCGAACTCACACAGGCCTCGGCATGGAGGTGAATTTCAGTTTTTGGAATGGACGCAATATAAGGCTTCAGCCCACCCATGAGCAGAACTCTCCCTTCTCAGTTCTATTCGGCACCGCTCATCTTTTTTGTGAACTTTTTTTGTTCCACGTGCTCTTCCCAACCACCGGCAAGCGCACATAGATATTCATAGTGGGTGCTTGCGCATGCAAGACGGACCTTCCGCTTGTCCTCGGCACAAGAGCGCCTGCGGAGTTACCATGTAAGAAATGAAGGCCAATCCCCCGGTCGCAATCGCTTAGTATTGCGACAATCTTAAAGGGACGGAGGATTGGCCCATGGTGATTATGGTAGCGATCGACATGCATGTGAAGCGGTTGGTTTGTGAGCTTGGCTGCGGCAAACGTGAGCCGCGACGTTGTACGTACATGAACAACCTCACTGGACATCGAAGATTGTTGGATGACATTGCGGGGATGAAGCAGGAACTGAGTGCAGAGGATGTGCTGGTGGCATATGAGGCCAGTGGTCTTGGATATGTGCTCTACGACCGGATTCGAGAGGCCGGATATCAGTGTGGGGTGATGGCACCGACAGAATTGCTTCGCAGTGCGAGCGGGTACAAGAAGAAGACTGACAAGAAGGATTGCAGCTACATCTACGAGACGATGCGAGGCCATGTGTTGGCCGGCAACCGATTGCATGGGATTTGGGTGCCTGAGAAGGGACTGCGCGAAGATCGAGAAGTGGTGAGGGCACGGTTTGACGTTGGGCAGAAACTCGCCCGAGCGAAGACATAGATCCACACCCTGTTGAAGAAGTTTGGGGTGCAGAAACCTGAGGATCTGAACAACTGGACAAAAGCGTTTCGAAGGTGGCTTGCAGAGACCGGTGAAAGTATGGGGCCGGGATTTCGCATCGGCCTGGAAACATTACTCAGACAGCTTGAGTTTCTCCAGGGCGAACAATCTCATCTCTGGCAGATGATCCTGGAGCTTTCACAGACCGAGCGATATCGCGATCAATATGAGGAACTGCGAAAGATAGTGGGAGTAGGATTGATCACCGCGATGAGC
>DAOWMR010000407.1 GCA_030642995.1 Spirochaetales bacterium | reverse complement strand
GGCCACGAGATCACCGACGGCCTTTGCCTGATCCCGGCTTTGCCAGAAGCGTTCAATGATGTCGGGGAGGATCCCGCCGTCGCGTCGGAAGCGAGCGCCATTGGGTGCGGTAATGGTAGCCGACACCGCGGGCGGCAGGGCCCCTTCCGGATATCCTTCCTCGGTGTCTACATATCCGAGGGGATCTATGTTGAACGTTCGGATGATGGAGGGGTAGAGGCTCTTGAAATCGAAGACGAGCACGTTTGAGAATAAGCCCGGCTGAGGCTTGAGAATTGCGCCGCCCGGCGCCTCACCTTGCGGGAGTCTGTCCACGCCGCTCGTCGGCGCCACCATCGACCGTGCGTGCATCGCCTCTGTGTAGAGGAACTCAAAAGCCGGGATACTGGTCCATGCCCGATTGAGGCTGATGCCGGTGAGCCGGCAGCGCTTCAGGGTGAGATCCAGCAGACCTGTCTTGTCGAGTATTCGAAGGACAAGCTCCGCGTCCGTGCGGCAGTAATCGCTGAATCGCACCGGGTCGTCCGCGTACAGGGACAGAAGGGTGTCAATTTTTTCCCGACTCGTTTTGGCGGTGACCGTCTTGCCCTTGCCGAGTACTGCCTGGGCCACACTCTCGAGCTTCCGGTCCGGGAATCGTTGTGGCCCGTATCTGAGCAGTCTGAGCCCGTCAATAACCTGCCGGCCCTGGCAGATCATTCCTGCGTTCTGTCTTCTGCCGGTCTCATCCCGTGAACGCTCGAGGAACGACGCGGCCTGGTCGGAACGCGAGATGGCAAACGGGATCCCGTATCTACCCAATCTGCGTGCAATGAACTCGAAATCAAAATCAATGACGTTCCAACCGGTAATGATGTCCGGGTTCAACACGGCGATTCGCTGAACCACTCCCCGCAGGAGTTCCGATTCGCTCTCATAGCCGACAATCCACCGCTCTCCGTGATCGGTTCCGAGAAGATGTACCTCCCGCACAGGGTCTGTCCACACGGCGGTATTGACCAATCCCACGGCGAGAATCTCATCGGTTCGGGGGTTGGTCTCTATGTCCAACGACAGCACCTCCAGGCGTGGTTCCCAATCCGATGGGCCGAGTTCCGGACCCTGGAAGACCAGATCCACGTGTCGCCCGTCCACCGCCGGTCCGGTGATGGTCACGCTCCCGTGTACACAGGAATCCATGAGTTGCGGGTCGGCGGGGTTGAAGTCGGCCTCATAGGTGCGCATGCCGGCCGCGCCCAGAAGAGCGGCTTGCCGTTTGAGTTCGAACACCGATGGCGCGCGCATTCGATAGACCGGCTCACCGTCCATTGTCGTCCAAGTCGTGGGTTCGCTCTGCGACGACAGGAGCCGGCAAGCCTCCGAGCTTTCGCTCTCGCGAACATAGAAGTGGGGTTGGAACGGCTCAAACACAGCCGCAAAGGTCTTGCCGGTGGACAAGCGCCCGAGATAAGCCAGTCGACTTGAAGCCTTGCCCGGGACCCGCTGCACGAAGGCATGGACGATAAATCGGGTGTAGCTTCCTTCGGGGGTCACTCGTGATCCTGCTGAGTGATTCTGTCGGTCAGCAGTTCAATTCGGCCAAGTCGATTTCCGGCGTCATCAAAGGTTTTTGAAAGATTGCGGAGGTGGGTGTTTGCGATATCAAAGGTCTTCCGGAAAGCGGCGAGATCGGAATGGAGACGGGCAAGTTCGTCTACAAGCGCTCGGATGTTCTCGGGCAGGGCCAGGCCGCGCAACCCGTATGCCACCGTCTGGAGATAGACGAAAAGCGTTCCCGGACTCACCGGTACTACATTTCTGCGCAAAGCTTCCGCGAGCAACTCATCCGGTCGCTCAACAAAAATGGAGTAGTACACCCGCTCGGCAGGAATGTACATGAGCGCGAACGCCATGGTGTCCTCGTCGGGTCGGATGTATCGATCGGCGATATCGGTGATGTGCTTCAGAAATGCCTTCCGAACATCGCCCGGCAGGGGGGTCTCCGTTGAGGGATCGCCGGCAAAGAAACGGGAAGCGGCCTCCAGCGGGAACTTGCTGTCAATCGGGACCAGTCGACTGCCGAGCTTCACGACCGCGTCTACGCGGGCCCCGGTTTGGAAGCTGTACTGAAGCTCGTAACTCTTCCGGGGAAGCCAGCTACCGAGGAGCTCTGCAAGAACCGTCTCGCCGACCGCCCCCCGGGTGCGCGGAATGATGAAGAGTTCCGAGATTGAGCGAAGCTGTGCCTCCAGACGGCCGGTTGCTTCCATGACCGCCGTCATTGGGTCACGCTTGCGACTACGCGCCAGGAGCAGGGCGATGACTGCCACGGCCAGTGCGAAGAGTGCGGCAGCAATAGCAACGAGCGTCTCAATCGGCATATACCGAGTATGGCGCTGTCGCCGGGCATGTCAACGGTTCGAAAGCGTCGGGAACCGAAACTCGCGGGGGTCGTCCGGAAAGCTCCGCCGCTGCCATCCGGCCTCAAGGAGAGAGTGCTGGTCTGCGTCGGACATATCGACGATGCGCTCGAGCGGCAACTTGATATAGGTTCCGGTCGCCGTTGCCGCGACAACGCCGTCCGGCAGAAAGAGCTCGCCGACACCGACGAATCTGCGGCCACCGTTCTCTGTGACGCGGCCGCGCGCCGTGAGAGGCGTCACTGTTGGAATCGGTTTGTGGAACCTCACCGTGAACTCCACCGTCACGCCCCACACGCCGGGCTCCAGAATGACAATCGTTCGACCAATTACTTCATCCAGGAGGGCCGCCGAGACGCCACCGTGAGCTCGACCCGGATACCCATTGTGGATCTCCGGAATAGTGAACCGGGTGGCTACCTCTCCATTCTCTAGTTCAAAGAATCGAGCCCGGAGACCTGAATCATTGTCCACGCCGCAGATAAAACAGTCTGCGCTCGTGTGCTGAGGCTGGGTCACGGAGAAGGACTCCCACGTTTTGTTTGTCATCATTTACCTCGACCGGTAGTGAATCACAGAGGGACGATGGG
>DAOWMR010000355.1 GCA_030642995.1 Spirochaetales bacterium | reverse complement strand
TTTGGCGGGTTGACAAAGATCGCCTCTATTTCGGAGGAGGTTCGGAACCAGGGCGGTCCATTCCAGTGGGCATGTTTGGGGCATTCATCGTCGTATCGATTCTCTACCTGCTCGTCGTCTCCATACTGGTGGGTCTTCTCCCGGCAACCGCACTTGCGGGAACTCTGACCCCCGTTTCCACGGCGGCGGCAACAGTGACAGGACAGGTCGGGTACACCATTCTTGCCATCGCGGCCATGCTTGCGTTCATGACAACCGCCAATGCCGGTCTGCTTGCAGCCTCCCGCAGCCCATTTGCCATGGCACGCGACGGATTGGTTCCTCATGCCATAGCGCGGGTAAACCATCGGTTCAAGACGCCCGTTCTATCGGTTCTTCTCACGTCGGCCTTCATGCTCATCTGTATCGTGTTCCTCTCGTTGGAGGATCTCGTGAAGGTTGCCTCAACGATGAAACTCCTCATGTTTACCCTTGGCAACTTCGCCGTCATCTTCATGCGGGAGAGTCGGGTTGTCTCGTACAAGCCTCTCTACAAGTCGCCGTTCTATCCATACGCGCACATTGTCGGGGCCGTGCTGTACGTGGGACTGATTGTCATGATGGGCACACTCTCGCTCGTCTTGACCGCGGTGTTTTTTGTTCTGTCGGGGCTGTGGTATCTGGCTTTTGCCCGGAAGGCCGGCAAGCGTGAATCGGCCTTCTTCCGGATGGTGAGTAATCTTACCAATCGCGAGATCGTGGAAGATGAGTCGGTACTTGAGGACGAACTCCTGTCCATCATGCGGGAGCGGGATGAGGTGGAGGAGGATCGATTTGACGCCGTAATCAGAGAGTCCGCAGTGATCGATATGGATCGAACCATGAGTCGCGATGAGTTCTTCTCCATTATCTCAGAGGTCATTGCTGAGCGGTGGAAACTGCCCACGGAGCAAGTTGCCGCCAAGTTCGTGGAGCGCGAGGGGCAGGCATCCACCCTTATCTATCCTGGTGTGGCCGTGCCACATGCCATCCCCCATATCATCATCCCGGGTGAACACACCTTTGACATCGTGCTTGTACGAAATAAGTTTGGCATTGTCTGGAACGATGAGGGCGAAGTGGTCTACACCGCCTTCTGCCTCGTCGGCACCAAGGACGAGCGGCACTTCCACCTGAAGGCTCTCATGTCGATTGCCCAGGTACTGCAGGACCCCGATTTTCACCGGCAGTGGATGAAAGCACGGTCTCCCAGTGAGCTGCGGTCGGTCATGCTGGTAGCCGAGAGGAAGAGAGGGTAGGGGTGGAACAACCACAGGGCGCGTTGCGGAAGGAACTCGGCACCAAAGAGGTGTTCGCCATATCAGCCGGAGCCATGATCAGTTCCGGCCTCTTCGTGCTGCCCGCCGTGGCGTTCGGGATCTCGGGGCCGGCCGTCGTCGTGGCCTACCTGCTGGCGTCACTCGCGGTGATTCCCGCGATGCTTTCCAAGGCCGAGCTTGCAACCGCGATGCCCAGATCCGGTGGTGTCTACTTCTTCATTGCCCGCAGCTTCGGTGTGCTGTTTGGTCTGTTTACCGGCTTTGCGTCGTGGTTCTCGCTGTCGCTGAAGAGCGCATTCGCCCTCCTGGGGATCGGCATATTCTTAAGTCCGCTGGTCCCGCAACTCGGCGCCGACACGGTAAAGATCATCGCGGTTGGTTTCACGGTCCTGTTCACCATCCTCAATCTGGTCAGTGTCAAAGGGACCGGGCGACTCCAGTTCTTCCTGGTCATGGCACTCCTGGCCGCCCTGGTATTCTTCGTGGTGACCGCCATTGGCCGGGTAAATGTCGATCATTTCTCCGAGCTTGCTCCGTCGGGGTGGTTCCCGGTACTCGCCGCGACCGGACTCATCTTCATCTCCTTTGGTGGACTGACAAAAATCGCTTCGGTTTCAGAAGAGGTTCGTGATCCCGGCAAGTCGATCCCACGCGGCATGTTCGGGGCGTTCGCGGTCGTGTCGGTGCTCTATGTAGTCATCGTGGCGATTCTCGTCGGATTGTTGCCCGGGCCAGTGTTTGCCGAGACGCTCACGCCGCTCTCCTCCGCGGCTGAGATGGTGACCGGACGCGCCGGGTTCATCATTCTTGCCGTTGCCGCAATGCTCGCCTTCATCACGACGGCGAACGCGGGGATCCTGGCGGCTTCCCGGGATCCGCTTGCCATGGCCCGGGACGGCCTGATTCCTCGTGGCATCGCACGCGTCAGCCACAAATTCAACACTCCCGTGACCGCGGTGCTCCTTACCTCGGCCTTCATGATCGCCTGTATCGTTTTCCTCTCGCTCGAGGATCTCGTGAAGGTCGCATCCACCATGAAGCTGCTGATGTTCACCTTCGTGAACTTCGCCGTCATTTTTATGCGCGAAAGCGGGGTGGTTTCCTACAAACCATTGTTCAAGTCACCGCTCTATCCATACCTCCAGATCATCGGCATCGTTGCCTACATCGGCCTGATCGCAATGATGGGCGCGCTGCCGCTTATCCTGACGGGCGCGTTCTTCGCTCTCTCGGCTTTGTGGTACCTGGTCTATGCGCGGAAGGCCGGCAAGACCGAGTCGGCCTTTTTCCGCATGGTCGGTAAGCTGACCAATCGCGAGATTGTCCAGGACGAATCGGCGCTCGAAGGCGAGTTGCTCTCTATCATGCGCGAGCGGGATGAGGTGGTGGAGGATCGATTTGACGCCATCATTCGTAATTCGGCAGTAATCGATCTGGACCGAACGATGGGTCGAGATGAGTTCTTCGGGATTGTGTCCGAAGTGATCGCCGAGCGCTGGAAGATCCCGGCCGAGCAGGTCGTCTCCAAGCTGGTGGAGCGCGAGGGACAGGCGTCCACCCTCATCTATCCCGGCGTGGCCGTGCCGCACGCCATCCCCCACATCATCATCCCGGGCGAACACACCTTTGACATCGTGCTCGTGCGGAACAAGTTCGGCATCATCTGGAACGACGAGGGCGATGTGGTCTACACCGCCTTCTGTCTCGTCGGCACCAAGGACGAGCGGAACTTCCACCTGAAAGCCCTGATGTCCATTGCGCAGATACTGCAGGATCCGGAGTTCCACCGGCAGTGGATGAAGGCCCGGTCCCTCAGTGAGTTGCGGTCGGTCATGCTGGTGGCCGAGAGGAAGCGGGAGTAGGGGCGGGGGCTCCAGAAATCTGAAGCGCGTAGCCGAAGACGCTTGTAGTACCTATACTGGAGGTACGAACAGGTGAGTGAGCACGCGATGTTGGGTGAAAACGAGCTTCGACAAGTTGGCGACTATGTCAGACAGAACCTCCGCGGGTGGATGGATGAAATGACGCCCGACCGGATGGCCATTTCCACCCAACTCCTCGAACGAATGGTGCGGGTCGAAGAACACGGCTCACGCATGGAGCACCATATGATCCGAGTGGAGGAGGAACTCAAGGCCCAGCGTGAGCTGATGGAAGTGAAGTTTGATGCCGTCGATAAGCGATTTGAGGCCGTTGATCAGCGGTTCGAATCCATCGACCGGCGGTTTGAGTCCATTGACAAACGGTTCGCGCTTCTTCAGTGGGTGATGGGCGTCGGATTCGTGACGGTCGGCACCCTTGTCACC
>DAOWMR010000380.1 GCA_030642995.1 Spirochaetales bacterium | reverse complement strand
GGCAGTCGCGCCCTGCCATGGGTTGGTCACGGCGACGAGCGTGAAGTCATCATGCTGCTCGAACGTGAAACCGGTCGCGTAGCGGGGGCCGTTGATTGCTGCAACTGGGGATACCAGAAGGACGATCCACACCAGGACCGTCATTGAGACGAGTAGATTCTTCATCCTTCCCTCCGAAGGCGATCTGAATTCGCCGAAGGTAGGTCTCCTGGCTCGTGGGTCAATCGGCTCGCCGCGGCTTCCCAGGATGGTTCCTGGCACCTGGATGGCTCGCTTCGCTCGCAATCCTGCGGGTTGCCTTCCCACTTACAGTAGCGGGGGCTGCTGCGGATTTGCACCGCCTTCCCTGTTATGCACCTTCGGTGTGGCGCCGATTATAGCCCTTCGTCCGCGGCGCGTACAGCGGGCGGTGCGCATGGCGCTCTACGGGAAGATCATCTCGTCGATGAAGAAATGTTGAAAGGTTTCAGATCGACTCAACTCAATGTATCGGCTCATCGCAACAATACGATTGGCTTCTTCAATGGAGGCACGGTCGATGAGAAGCCGTGCTGCGCCGGCGCCGGCCGCGTTTCCGATGGCAGTCACTCGTTCAACCGGGAGGCTTGGAATAAGACCAACCCGAAGGGCAGATTCCGGTCTGACGTATGTGCCGAATCCTCCGGCAAGGTAGACGGTTGTGATGTCATGGGCGCCCACTCCGGCCTCTTCCAGGAGTGTCCGAACGCCCGCAGCGATTGCCCCCTTGGCAAGTTGGACTTGTCGGAGATCCCCCTGGGTCAGCACAACTTCCTCCGGCTCACCCGGGGTTGTTACGACCAGCACATCTTCACCGTCTCTCTCGGTGACGCGATCTTTGTACGCGGGGCTCTCCCGGGCGGCCGCGAGGTCCATCCTGCCGGTCTCATCCACGATCCCGTCCTCAAGCAGGAGCGCGACGAGATCAATGAGGCCGGTTCCACAGATGCTCTTTGGCGACTCATCACCAATCGTGCCGAGGACCAATGCATCTCCATCTCGGAGAACCTCGTCGATCGCACCGGCAATACCGCCCGAGCCGCATCTGATGTTGGCGCCTTCAAAGGCGGGGCCGGCAGCGGTGGAACAGGCGATGAGACCCCGCGAGTCGCCAAGAACCATCTCGCCGTTGGTTCCGATGTCGATCAACAACGAGAGGTGTCCCGTCTCGTTCATCCGTGAAGCGAGAATATCCGCGATGATATCTGGGCCGACGTACGCCGACAGGCCCGGCGCGGCGACAATCGTGGCTTCCGGGTGGGCCGGGAGTCCGAGTGCGACCATGTCGATCTCGAGTTGTTCGGTGGACAGCGGCATGAACGGAGCTCTGCCGATTGGATCGGGGTCCAGTCCGAAGAGAAGGTGGATCATGGTGGGGTTGCCGACAACAGTGGCGGCGAGGACTCCGTCAGTGGCAATCCGGGCCGACTCGGCGCATAATTCGATCATCTTCGAGAGTTGCAACCGGATAACTGCGGTAAGATCCTGCCCCTGAGCGGTGGCGGCAATACGGCTGATGACATCAGCCCCGAACCGCCCCTGGTTGTTTTCCTCCGACCGTACAGCGAGCACGCGGCGACTGGAGAGATCCACCAGATATGCGGCAATCGTCGTGGTTCCAATGTCAATGGCCAGAGCGGGCAGCACGTCACGGACTCCCTCCTCCACTGCAACAAGCCGATCGCCCGACGGACCGGAGATCATGAGCCCTGCGGCGTCGCTCGGCTCGGAGAGGTCTTCCATCAGACGGCCGGCGTCCCGAACGGCTGAGAGAGACACGGTCGTGTCTGGGTCATCCAGTTCGTCTATCAGTCGACGGTGAACGCTGCGCTGATCGGTCAACGAGGATGGTTCAAGCATTAGCTCCACCGAGCGAACCATCGGGAAGCCGACGACCGGGAGGTCAATTGCTCCTCCCTTGGCCGCCGAGTCATCCGCGGCAGTCTTCACCCTTTCCGTTAACGTGACGGTCAGCGGAGATTGCGGCACCGCTCGGCATGCGAGTCGCAGCCCGGAACCGGCCGGGGCGTACCTGTCCTCATCCGGGGATCGTGGTCCGGCGGCCTCCTCGTCACTCACTCTGACGGCGCACTTGCCGCATTTGCCCAGGCCTCCGCATGGCGCCGGCAGGTGGATTTCGTGCCGCTGGAGCGTTTGCAACAGGGTCTCATTGTGGCGATGCCGGCATGTGATGAGCCCGTGGGCGGTGTAAACCTTGATTTCTATCATGTGAATCTCGCCGACGGCGATGCGCCATTGTACTCATCGATCTCTCTCTGAGCAAACGGCAGTTGATCATTCAGTCCGTGGATGTGGGCTTGCCGCAAAATCCCCAAAAATTCAGATACTGGAGGATATTGCGCAATTTCCGATGATAAGGTATACTGACCGTTCTGTGAGAGAACGACCCGAAGAGCTCATCTCCCCGGCGCTTCGGAACGACCTTGTTGAGCTGATTGCCGGATCACTCGGATCCGATGGCATTGATGAACTTGGGCGGCTGGCCTTCCGCACGTACAGCAGCCACGAACGAGCCGGAGAGGACTCACATATTACCATCTCCCGACGTCGTGCGGCTCGGCTTTTCGTTGAGTACGCGGAAGAGCGGGAGAGTCTCGCCGAGATTGTTCGCCTGATTGCGGAGCTCGATGGTGGGGTATTCCGCGGCAAGCAACTGGTCGTCACCGGCATCGAGGCCTTTTTCAACTCGCTTGCAAAAGTCGGGATCGTCTACGATCCGGACAAGCGGCGGCTCTACCATACGAAGGAAGACATCAAACACTTGAAAAACTGGGGAAGCCTCCGTGACGGGCGGACCTATAACGTCAGCGTCATCAGTGTTGATATCGTTCAGAATTCCGTTCTGGTCCGAGAATACGGCACGAGGACGATGGAGAAGCTCTATTTCCTCCTTCGCCGATTCCTGGACCGAAAACTGGCCGACTACGACGGCCGCGTCTGGAACTGGGCCGGGGACGGGGGGATCCTCGCATTCACCTTTGCGGACAACGTCAATCGGGCCGTCAAGTGTGCGGTGGACATACAGACATCTCTCCCGCTTTTCAACATCAGCCCTGAAAATCCCGTAAATCGTCGCGTGGCCGTCCGTACGGCAGTAGACACGGGGCGGGTTCGGTTCTACAGTGATACCGGACGCATCGTTTCGGATGTCATCAACTATGCGGCACATCTTGAGAAGGCTGCCACAGAGCCGGGCCGCATATCGATCTCCGAACGTGTCATGAACGGTGTGGATCCCAAGATCCTGTCGATCTTCGGTGAAGCAGGACATTTTGAAGGGTTTCCGTATCGCACAACTGCACG
>DAOWMR010000336.1 GCA_030642995.1 Spirochaetales bacterium | reverse complement strand
GTCGGCGGTGGACGAAGTCACGCGACCGTTTTCCATCACGACGACATCATCACTCGAGCGCGTTATGTAGCTCCCGGCGAAGGAGAAATCCACCTGCTCTCCTTCAATGGTTCGTGCTCGTTCGGTGACGCCCTGGACGAAGGCACCCTCCCAGTCGTCCAGCTGAACGGTAAGGGCTGCCCCGGTGAACTGTTCAACCGTTCCTCCGCGGTCCAGCGTGTAGATCACATCACCGGAGGCCGAGAGGACATTCAGATCCTGATTATAGGTGACCTCGTCGGCAACGATTTGGTGCGTTACCTCTCGCTCGCTGTCTCTCAGGGTGAGGGTCACTCCTCCCGACAGGCGCACGTAGCGTTCATCGATCTCGTCCAGGGTGAAGTATCGGGTCCTCGTGGCGGAATCCACGACCAGCGGTGTTCTCTCGTCTTCCGCTGCGGGCTGCTCGGTCAACCCGTAGTAGTCCAGTAACCGGCGCGCAAGCGCGTTCCGATCACCGGCGGTCGACTGATTGAGACCCTCAAGCCAGGCAATCAACTCGTAGAAACCGGCCGTCTCTATGTCCCGAGCCAAGGTCTGCTCGTTGAGAATCGCGGAAGTTTCGACTTGGGGTTCGTTCCGTGCCGGGGATTCCGGCGCGTCCTGTGCCGGAAGTCCGATCGGTGCGACGAGGCCGAGAATAAGCAATCCGTAGAGGAAAGGTCTGATACTCATCGTCGCCGGTCCAGCAGTTCCGCAATGTAGCGTCCAGTGTACGATTGGGCGGTCGCCGCAATTGCTTCCGGCGTACCACTCGCCACTACTGTGCCTCCACGATCGCCACCTTCCGGACCCAGATCGATCATGTAATCAGCCTGTAGAATCACGTCCAGGTTGTGCTCGATGAGCAAGACCGTGTTCCCCTTGTCCACCAACAGCTGGAGAACTTCCATCAGTTTCTTCACGTCGGCGAAGTGCAGTCCGGTCGTTGGTTCGTCCAGAATATAGATTGTTCTACCGGTACTTCGCTTGGACAGTTCAAGAGACAGCTTCACACGCTGTGCCTCGCCGCCGGAGAGGGTCAATGCGCTCTGCCCCAGTTTGACGTAATCCAACCCGACAGCTTGCAGAGTCTCCAACCGGCGCCTGATTTGCGGGATGGCCGCGAAGAATTCCAGCGCCTCCTCCACCGATAACTCCAGCACGTCGTGAATTGTGTGGCCCTTGTAGTGAATATCCAGCGTTTCGCGGTTGAATCGTTTCCCGCCGCAAACATCGCAGGTCACGTAAACATCCGGGAGGAAGTGCATCTCAATCTTGATCGTGCCGGCGCCTCCGCAGTTCTCGCATCGGCCGCCCTGTACGTTGAAGCTGAATCTACCCGGCTTGTACCCGCGAGAGCGCGATTCAGGGAGCGATGAGAACAGATCGCGGATGGGACCAAACAGCCCAACATAGGTAGCCGGGTTTGAACGCGGGGTTCTGCCGATTGGGCTCTGGTCTATGTTGATTACTTTGTCCAGATGCTCAGTGCCTTCAATGGAGTCATAGGCGGCTTCCGGATGGTGGGACCTGTGCAGCCGATTTGATAGCGCGGGATAGAGCAGATCGGTGAGGAGGGTGGACTTGCCCGATCCCGAGACTCCGGTGATGACGGTAAGCATTCCCAGAGGAAACTTCACGTCGATATTCTTCAGGTTGTGTTCCCGCGCATTCCTGACGATGAGCCGGTGGCCATTGCCGGCCCGGCGCTCCGAGGGAACATCCATGGACAGCGTGCCGTTCAGATACCGTCCGGTGAGGCTCTCGGGATTCGAGAGGATAGCTTCCAGTGGCCCCTCGGCGACGATGTGCCCGCCGTGGACACCGGCGCCGGGTCCGAGGTCCACGATGTAGTCCGCGGCCCGCAGCGTCTGCTCGTCGTGCTCAACGACAATGAGCGTATTCCCGATGTCACGCAGATGGGTCAAGGTGGATATCAACCGCTCATTGTCCCGCTGGTGGAGCCCAATTGTGGGTTCGTCGAGAATGTACAGAACCCCCATGAGCGAACTGCCGATCTGAGTCGCCAGTCTGATGCGCTGGGCCTCACCGCCGGAAATCGTTGCGGATTTCCTGTCCAGTGTGAGGTAATCCAGGCCGACGCTCACCATGAAATCCAATCGACTTGTAATCTCCTTGAGAATCTGCCTGGTTATCTGCTTCTCGGTTTCGTTCAGTTGGAGAGACCGAAAGAACTCCAACGCATCCTTGATGCTTACCGCCGTCAGATCATGGATGCTTCTCCCCTGAACAAGAACTGCCAGCGCCTCGGGTCGAAGCCGCTTCCCCCTGCACGTGAGGCAGTCCCGCCGGCTCATGAAGCCTTCAAGCCACGCCTTCACCCCATCGGAAGTGGTTTCAAGGTAGCGTCGTTTCAGGTCGTCGTAGATTCCACGGAACTTCGCCTCATACTCGAACTTACCTGTCTTTTCTCGGTTGACATACTTGATCCTGATGGGCTCGTCGGTACCTTCGAAAATTGCCTTCCGCACCGGAGCAGGCAATTCATTGAGCGGCGTATCCAGGCTGAAACGGAGATGCTGCGCGAGACTGTCAAACCGACTCCGATTCCAGGCTGCGTCGGGTTTGTACGGCTTCAATCCTCCGTCGTTGAAGCTTAGGCTCGGGTCCGGCATGATCAGCGCGGGATCAAACTCCATGCTCATGCCTAGGCCGGAGCAGTCCGGACAGGCTCCGTATGGATTATTGAAGCTGAAGAGCCGCGGTTCCAGCTCAGGGAAGCTGATCTCGCTGTCGGGATAGAAGTAGTTCTGACTGAACGACTGTGTCCGTTCCTCATCTCGATCAACGCCGGTGACCGTCACCAGCCCGCCGGACAGCTCAAGCGCCGTCTCCACGCTCTCTGCCACGCGCCGCCGATTGTCCGCCGATACCTTCAGCCGATCAACAACGATTTCAATAGTGTGCTTCTTCTTCCGATCCAGCTCAATCTCATCGTCGAGCAGCACGAGTTCGCCATCCACAATTGCCCGCGAAAACCCGGCCTTGCGAGCATCTGTGAGGACCTTGGCGTGATGCCCCTTTCGTCCCCGGATAACGGGAGCTGCAATACTCAGCCGCGCCCCCGAAGGATTCTGCATGATTGCTTCAATGATCTGGTCTACCGTCTGACGCTCAATCCGTTTCCCGGTCTTCGGGTCGTGAGGCACACCAATCCGGGCAAAGAGAAGCCGGTAATAGTCGTAGATCTCGGTCACCGTGCCGACGGTAGACCGCGGATTCCGGCTGGTCGTGCGTTGTTCTATGGAAATCGCCGGCGAGAGACCTTCAATGTAGTCGACATCGGGCTTGTCCAGTCGACCAAGAAACTGCCGGGCATAGGCGGAAAGCGACTCAACGTAGCGCCGTTGACCTTCGGCAAAGATGGTGTCGAAGGCCAGACTGCTTTTCCCCGACCCGGAGAGCCCGGAAACTACGATCAGCTTGTCTCGCGGCAGAGTCAGGTCGATGTTCTTGAGGTTGTGCTCACGGGCACCACGGATGATGAGCTTATCCATCGTCAGCGGCTACAGTACGACATCGGTTGAGTGGATGCAAGGCGCGCCGGAAAGAACCGCCGGCGATCAACCGGGAGCTTACTGAGGCGGCACCAGCAGCGGTTCAGGCTGCGGGTCAGTCAGCTGTATTCGCGCGCGCTCAGACAAATTTCCGGTGCGGGGAAGGACCAGGAGCAGTCTCCACACAGACCTTGCCGCTTCCGAGTTACCACGGGCAAAGAGCGCACTACCGAGGAAATACAGGTTGCCATAGAGGCTGCTCTGGGCAAGGTAGGTTCGGGTCTCCGGGTAGAGCTCTGCTCTCGTCAGAGCGCC
>DAOWMR010000020.1 GCA_030642995.1 Spirochaetales bacterium | reverse complement strand
CTTCGGTCTCGAATTTCGTCTGGCATCTCGCCGCTTCAGCGACGCCGCCAATTGTCGTGTCTGCAAGGACGCATTCCACGGGCAAGCCGTTCGAGTGTTTCAGGTTTGCCTCCAGGAAAGCCGCGCAACGTCCGGCCATTCCCATGGTCTGGTCTTCCAGACTCTCGCGTACGCCGCCGAGGCGACCATCGATCGTTGGTCTGATTCCTATCTTGGGAAGCCTGCCGACGAGGCGTTGTTTCGGTGGGGTCATTTTCATCGTGGAGACATCTACCATCTGTTCCTCCTGCTGCGGTGTGATCGGCGTCAGTATACCGAGCGTCAGGCGTCGTCGCTACCGTTCGCGGCGTGATCAGCTACCACCAGAAGGTTCTCTGCCCGGGAAGTCAGCTTTGCCGGGCAGGACGTCACTGGTGTATGCTCATCACGAAAACGGTCGAATGCGTCACGCTTCGGGCTGCCGATGAAGAGTACGCACACGGTGGGAATGGATGCGATGAGGCCCGGTGACATGGAGATCCTCTCCGGCGGCGGTTTCGGTGAGTTACGAACAGCGAGCACGTCCGGCCCGTCGGCCGCGAGCTCGTTCCGATCGGGAAAGAGTGACGCAATATGACCGTCTTCACCGACACCGAACAGAGCCACGTCCACTGCGCCGCCGAAGCGTTGGAGTTCGTTCCAGTAGACCTTTGCCGATTCGTCGGGGCGTCCCGGCAGATGGGGGATCCGGTGGATCTGGGCGTCGCGCAGCTTCCCGCGCTTCACGAGTTCCAACGTCAAGTACTCGCCCACCGCCGCATCGTTCCGATTGGTACTGCCGGCGGGCAGATGGCGTTCGTCCACGAAGAAAATCTCAATACTCTTCCAATCGATATTCTCGTTCGCCAACGCAGCGAGAGGCCCGGCAATGGACCTGCCCCCCGGAAGCGCGAAGATGACCCGCTCTTTGGTATTGGCGGAATCTCGCAGCGCCGTGGCCATCCAGCGCGCGGCAGACAACGACACTTCTTCGAGCGAACCGATACTTGTCTCATGCATCGTTCGACCATATCATCGGTGTCGAAAACTGTCATATGACGCTTGGGGGCATCATGTGAGATTGGAGGCGTGATGCTCGACTCAGTTCATGCTGGAGATGCCGACTGCGCGACGTCTGGTCCCACCATCGTGCTCTGTCACGGTTTCGGCGCCGAAGCCGGAGATCTGGCGCCGCTTGCACAGGAGATTCCGATGGTCGGGAAGGTGCGATGGCTTTTCCCGCAGGCTCCATATCAGTTTCAGATGGGGTGGGGAGTCGGCCGGGCATGGTTCCCGCGGGACTCGGCGGGAATTGAGTCATTTCTCAACGGAGAGATCCTCGGATCGCTCGCAGGAATTGATCCGCCCGGGCTCCACGAATCGTCATGCGAACTCATTGAGTTCATGGACCGGAAGGGGTGTGATCCGGCTCGGACGGTAATTGGCGGATTCAGTCAGGGAGCCATGGTGGCTGCGGACACGACACTGCGGCTCCCCCAACTTCCAGCCGGACTGCTGCTGTTGTCCGGGAGCATCATCGCTGCGGATCGGCTGTACCGCCTGGCGGCGGATCGCGCCGACAAGCTTCACTATCTCCGAGTCGTTCAGTATCACGGGCATGAAGACCCCGTGCTGCCGTTTGAATCCGGGCAGGCATTGGCAGCGCTTTTTGAATCAGCGGGTGCAACCGTTCGATTCACCGCATTCCCGGGCGGGCACGGTATTCCGCAGACAATCTTTCCCTCCATCGCGGAACAACTATGCGAGATGCTCGGACTTCATTGACGAGTGCGACCATCCACCGATAGATTGACGCAGCAGCGCTCCACGTGAGCGCGAGTATTCAGGAGGATATATATGGCAAAGATAGGTATTTTTTTTGGGTCGTCTACCGGGAACACGGAGGATGCGGCGAAGCAGATTGCGCAGGATCTGGGTGCAGAGGCGACCGAGATCTCCTCTACGTCTGAGGACGAGATCCTCGAATGCGACTACATCGTATTTGGTGTTTCAACATGGGGCGCGGGTGATCTCCAGGACGACTTTGACGACTTCATGGGCACGCTCGAAGGCATGGACTTCAGCGGCAAGAAAGTTGCGGTCTTTGGCCTGGGCGATCAGGAGAACTACGGGGACACATTCGTGGACGCTATGGGAATCGTTGGTAAAGCCGTGAAGGCGGCCGGCGGCGAACTCGTCGGCACAGTCGCGACAGACGGCTATGAGTATGACGCGTCCGAGGGCGAAGAGAACGGCAAGTTCATCGGATTGCCTCTGGATGAGGACAATCAGTCGGATCAGAGCGCAGACCGGATTGCCTCATGGGTTTCCGAGCTCAAGAAGAGCTTCGCCTGACCAACGGAAGCAGGCCGCCGGGGGTGACCACGCCCGGCGCGACCTGCTTCACCGTTCTACGCAACCACCGCCGCGGCGGCCGCCCCGGAGCTTGCTTTCGGCGCCTCACTACTCCTTGTCCGGTGTTTCCGCAGGCGTATCCGATGGCGGGCCGGAAGGCGACTCGCCGGCCCGGACAATCTGGATCCTGATGTCCTTTGCGAAGGCGACAAGGACTCCGAGGGCTGCCAATCCGGGGGCGAGCAAGGCCAGCAGGCTCCCAACGGCCATACCCTGGGAGAGAGTGAACTCCTTCAGGACGTTCCCGTCCCCCTTCCGTACAATGATCTTGCGTACGTTTCCCTCGCGAATCAGCTCCTTGATTCTGTCTACTACACGGTTTCCCGCGATACGGATTTCCTCGGTCCACTCTTTCCCGGTATCAGCCATGTTTAGCTCCTTCCTATCCCGCATCATTAAATATACGAAAAAGTCACGAATCAGCTATCTTCTTGCAGTACACGATCTTGACAGCCATATAGAGAGTTAGTACCTTTCGGGGCTACCATGCCCCTGTAGCTCAGTTGGCAGAGCACATCCATGGTAAGGATGGGGTCATCGGTTCAAATCCGATCGGGGGCTCTCGACCGGGATGCAAGAAGCGTACCTATTGACAGCGAACGATGCCGGAATTAGAGTACTATTCGGCATATGACAGAGGGGATTGGGAATGGCGAAGGCGAAGAAGGGTGCGGTTGAGATCATCGCACTCCAGTGTACGGAATGCAACAGGCGCAACTACACAACGACGAAGAATCGACGCAACATGCAGGGCAAGCTTGAATTGAAGAAGTATTGCCCGCATGATCGGAAGCACACTCTCCATCGTGAGGCTAAGGTCAAGTAGGCACAGCGACATAGGCCAGTAGCTCCAATTGGTAGAGCGTCGGTCTCCAAAACCGAATGTTGTAGGTTCGAATCCTACCTGGCCTGATTCCCTTTGTGGGCCATCGGGCGGCACGGGGTACGAGTTGTACGGAGTAAAAAGAGCATGAAGAAGATCATCCAGTTCTTCAAAGACAGTTTCGCCGAACTCAAGAAGGTCCAGTGGCCATCCCGAGAGGAAGTCCGGTCAAATACCAAGGTTGTGCTTGTTTCGGTGTTCATGTTTGCCGTGTTGTTTGGTGTCGTGGACTTCCTGCTGTTGCGGGGCGTTGAGCTGGTCTTCTAGGCGCGGACCAAAGGACAAGGCAACAAGATGGCCAAGGGCTGGTATGTAGTTCACACCTACACAGGGTATGAAAACAAGATAGAGCGAACCATTCGCATCATGATGGATGACGGGGAGTTCGGCCAAGCGGTTGCCGATATCAAGGTTCCGGCCGAGCAAGTCGTTGAAGTCAAGGATGGGAAGAAGAAGATTTCCACCAAGAAGTTTCTCCCCGGGTACATCCTCGTTGAAATGGATCTCCCCGACCTGGGCTGGAAAACGCCATGTTCCAAGATCCGGCGCATCAACGGCGTGACCGGATTTGTCGGGTCGAGTCCCGGTGCCAAGCCGCAGCCTATCAGCCAGGAAGAGGCCCGGTCCATCTTTCAGAAGACGGGTGAAATCAAGGGAGAGAAGGTGTTGAAGCCCAAACAGAGCTTCAGCATCGGAGAGAGCGTGCGGATCATCGAAGGTCCGTTTGATTCGTTCACCGGGCAGGTGGACGAGGTGAACATGGAGAAGGCGAAGCTACGTGTGATGGTCGGCATATTCGGTCGAGCCACGCCCGTGGAAGTGGACTTCCTCCAGGTTGAGAAGGTGTAGGTTTTCCGCGCGGACACAAATCGATGTGCGGCCGGTCACTTGTTGATGTCTGGCTGCGTACCCCTCGACATCGGTTCGCTCGGGCGGAGTGGAGACATGATTGAGGGGATTTTTGTGGGAGTGGAGCAAATTGGCGGTGCCAATTTGCTCCCGAAGTTGCGCTACGGCGCGACTTCACTGCCGCCAACCCAAAGAGGTTCGCGGTGGGGACGTTTACACCACATAGGAGATGCGTATGGCAAAGAAAAGGGTAACTGCGATGATCAAGTTGCAGGTTCCGGCAGGGAAAGCAACACCGGCGCCGCCGGTCGGCCCTGCCCTCGGACCGCACGGGGTCAGTGCGCCGCAGTTTGTTCAGCAATTCAACGATGTAACAAAAAACATTGAACCCGGCCTGACTATTCCGGTAGTGATAACCGTCTATCATGATCGAACCTTTTCGTTTATCACCAAGACGCCCCCCGCCGCGGTTCTCATCAAGAAGGCCGTGAATCTGGACAAGGGAAGCCCGGAAAGTAACAAGGAGAAAGTCGGGACCATTACCCGCGCTCAGCTCCGTGATATTGCGGAGCGGAAGAAACCGGACCTGAACGCGAATGATGTTGAAGCTGGAATGAAAATCATCGCGGGAACCGCTCGCAGCATGGGCGTAGAGGTGGAGGGGCAAGAATGAGAGGCGGCAAGAAGTACCGAAGCGCAATAGCCGCCTACGACAGGCAACAGACGTACCCGACGAAAGACGCGGTCGCGGTGGTCAAGAAGCTTGCGTATGCCAAGTTTGACGAAACCGTTGAACTGTCAATGAATCTCAATCTGAAGAAGAGTGCGACAGTACGAGACACGCTTGTCCTGCCTAACCAATTCAGTGCCGAAAAGAAGATCCTCGTTTTTGCCAAGGGTGAGAAGGCCGATGAAGCCCGGGATGCCGGCGCCACCTACGTTGGGGATGACGACCTCATTGAGAAAATCAAGGGCGGTTGGCTGGATTTTGACGTCGCCGTCGCAACGCCGGACATGATGAAGGATGTTGGTCGGCTCGGACCCATCCTCGGTCGCCGCGGCTTGATGCCCAATCCCAAGACGCAGACGGTGACCTTCAATATCAAAGCTGCGTTGGACGAACTGCGAAAGGGCCGGGTTGAATTTCGCTCGGACAAGACGGGTGTGGTGCATCTCGCGGTCGGCAAGGTCTCCATGGAGCCCGGCTCGATCGCTGAGAACATCGACATTGTGATTTCCGAGGTGGAGAAACGTCGACCACCAGACACAAAGGGAGACTTCATCAAGACCGCCGCGGTCTCGTCGACTATGGGGCCCGGTGTCAAAGTTGCGATAGCGAGCGAGTAGGAGATTGACATGACAGACCACGTAGCCAAGCTGCAACAGCATAAAACAGACTCGCTCGAGGCAATCAAGAGCAAGTTCAGCGAGAACAAGGATTTTATCTTCACCGACTACCGAGGGCTTTCAGTTGCGCAGATCACCGCTCTTCGCGGGAAGCTCCGGGAAAAGGAAGCTGAGTATCGTGTTGTGAAGAACCGGTACGCTAAGTTGGCCTTCAGGCAGCTTGAAATGCCGGATGTCTCCGAATGGTTCGTCGGGCCGACCGCTCTTGCGCTGCTGAAAGATGACGTGAGTGCGATTGCGAAGATCCTCTATGATTTTGCCAAGGATTCTTCGGTGTCCGTGAAGGGCGCAATCGTTGATGGCCGGATCTTCAGCGAGGACGAGACACGCGCGTTGAGCAAGCTGCCGTCCAGGGACCAGCTGCTTGCGCAGCTGATGAGCACCATGCAGGCGCCGGTGCAGAATCTGGTCTATGCCATGAATGGAACCATTCAGAAGCTGGCTCGAGTTCTGCAGGCAGTTGCCGACAAGAAGCAGGAAGAGAACGGATAATCAGTCGATACACCCTCCGTTGTGGGGGTACAAGAGGCGGCGTTAGTCTTCGGAAGAAGTGTTGCGTGCTATCGTCGCCCAATACATATGAAGGGAGAAGGTAATATGGCGACACTTACGAAAGACGACATTCTGGAGGCGATCGCCTCGATGAGCGTGCTCGAGGTATCCGAGCTCGTGAAGGCGATGGAGGACAAGTTTGGCGTGACCGCAGCTGCTCCAGTTGCAGTAGCCGCAGCGGGTGCTGCAGCGGCTGGTGACGAGGCCGCGGAGGACGAGCAAACTGAGTTCGACATCATCCTCAAGGGATTCGAAGACGGGAAGAAAATCCCCGTCATTAAGGAGGTCCGCGCACTCACAGGCCTTGGTCTGAAGGAAGCAAAGGATCTCGTTGAAGCCGGAGGAAAGGCTGTCAAAGAAGCTGTGTCCAAGGACGAGGCCGCCTCAATCAAAGAAAAGCTCGAGGCAGCCGGCGGTCAGGTCGACATCAAGTAGACGTTCTCAATTAGGACGTTTGCTTCAAATTCATCTCAACTCACCATTGGGGACGGAGTATATCTGTCTCCAATGGTTCTGTCGCGCCAGGACCTGTGGTGCGTCGCGCATCTTAGTGGCCGATAGAGGCCGCCTGGGAGGTTCGCATGCTTGATAGGAACACGAAGATTGACCGCGTAATGGTCGGCCAGGAGTCGCGAGCGGTCATGGAGTTGCCTGATCTCGTTCATATCCAGATTGCCTCATTCGAGAAGTTTCTGCAGCGAGAGTGCATGCTGGCGGGGAACCCTATCAATGTGCAGGGTCTGGAAGAAGTGTTCCAGGCGGCATTCCCGATAGAGAGCCAGAATGGCGAAATGCGGCTCGAGTACAGTCACTACATCCTCAACGAAGACAACATCAAGCTGACCGAGGCCGAGTGCAAGCAGAAGGGCCACACCTATGCCATCTCGGTCAAGGCCCGCATTAATCTCGTATTTCTGGAAACCGGCGAGATTCGCCAGAAAGACATATATATGGGCGACGTCCCGTTGATGACCGAGCGCGGAACATTCATCGTCAACGGCGCCGAGCGTGTAGTCGTCAGTCAGATTCACCGATCTCCAGGCGTCATCTTCTCTCACGACAAGGGCGTCTACAGTTCTCGAATTATTCCCTATCGCGGCAGCTGGCTCGAGTTCGAGATCGACCAAAAGAAAGAACTGGTCTATGCCAAGATTGACCGCAAGAAACGAATTCTCGGTACGATGTTTCTGAGGGCGCTTGGATTTGATACTCGAGAAAAGATCATTGATCTCTTCTATCGCACAACCTCCATGACCGTCAGTGACAAGCGTGAGGAGATGGAGAAGTTGAACGGTCAGGTGCTCGCCCGTGCGGTCCATATTAGTGAGAAAGGCGCAGATGGGAATCAGACCACGCGCAAGCTCTACAAGGCCGGCGAGAAGATCCATCCGCACGACATTGACGAGCTCGTGCACTCTGAAGTGAAGGAAGTCGAAGTCATCGACATGTCGAACGACGAGAGCCTCCACTCCGAGATCATTTTGAACTGCTTCGAACGCGAGGAAAGCAAGTTCACCCGTGATGATGCGGAGGTTGATGAACCTAATCGGGAGGACGCTCTCGCAGCTGTGTATGCGGTCCTCCTCCCCGGCGAACCGATCACGGTTGAGAGTGCGGAGAAGGATTTCAATAGCATGTTCTTCACCTCTCGCCGATATGACCTCGGTCGCGTCGGGCGCTACAAGTTGAATAAGAAGTTCGACTATGCGGAGCCCACAGACAGTCACTTGCTCACCAAGGATGACATTGTCAATACCATGGGTTTTCTGATCCGGGTCTACATCGGCGAATCCAACGTTGATGACATAGATCACTTGGGAAACCGGAGAATCAGAAGCGTTGGCGAGCTATTGGCTAATTCGCTCAAGACTGCGTTCAGCAGAATGGAACGAATTGCCAAGGAGCGCATGAGTCTCAAAGAGACCGACACGATCAAGCCTCAGGATCTGATTTCAATCAAGCCGGTGGTGGCCGCTATCAAGGAATTCTTTGGTTCGTCCCAGCTTTCCCAGTTCATGGATCAGGTCAATCCGCTCTCCGAGTTGACCCACAAGCGGCGCTTGAACGCTCTTGGCCCAGGCGGTCTGTCACGCGACCGCGCAGGATTTGAGGTGCGGGACGTTCACTACACGCACTATGGCCGAATGTGTCCCATTGAGACGCCTGAAGGTCCAAACATCGGGTTGATTGTGAGTCTGGCCAACTATACGCGCGTCAATGATTACGGGTTCCTCGAGACGCCGTATCGGAAAGTTGCGAAAGGCAAGGCCACGACGCAGATCGAGTATCTGTCGGCCATGGACGAGGAGAAGTACTTCATCGCCCAGGCCAATGCAAAAATCGACAAAACCGGCAAGTTCCTGACTCCGCTCGTCTCCGTCCGCAAGAGTGGAGATTACACAGCCAGGGCTCCGGATCAAATCCAATACATGGACGTATCGCCGAAGCAGACCATCTCTGTTTCGGCCTCGCTCATTCCGTTCCTGGAGCATGACGACGCGAACCGGGCACTCATGGGCAGCAACATGCAACGTCAGGCGGTGCCGCTGGTATTCCCCGAACCTCCTCGGGTCGGCACCGGTATGGAAGAAAAGTGCGCGTACGACTCCGGTGTGCTGGTGAAGGCCCGTAGGGCCGGCGACGTTGTACACGTGACCTCTCGTGCAGTTCAGATCAAACCGGATGACGCGAAGAACGCAAAGGACATTGATACCTACTACCTCATCAAGTATCAGCGGACCAATCAGGACACCTGTTTCATTCAGAAGCCAATTGTCCGGCTTGGTCAGCACATTGCAGTTAATGAGGTGATCGCCGACGGCCCGGCAACTCATAACGGCGAACTTGCGCTTGGCCGCAACGTTCTGGTCGGATTCGTGCCGTGGAACGGGTACAACTACGAGGACGCCATCCTGATTTCTGAGAAGGTGGTGAAAGAGGACATCTTCACCAGTATTCACCTCAAGGAGTTCACCATTGACGTTCGGGAGACCAAGCTCGGACCGGAAAAAATCACTCGCGATATTCCGAACACCAGCGAAAGGACTCTTGACCAGCTTGATGAGGAAGGCATCGTTCAAGTCGGGGCAAAGGTCGGTAGCGGTTTCATTCTCGTCGGAAAGGTCACGCCAAAGAGTGAGACTGAGACAACTCCGGAGTTCAAGCTTCTCAATTCCATCTTCGGTGAGAAGGCAAAAGAAGTCCGGGACACTTCCCTTCGCGTGGCACACGGGGTAGAGGGTACGGTCATCGACGTCCAGCGACTGAAGCGTAGCGAGGGTGACGATCTATCGCCCGGCGTAGATGAGGTCGTGAAGGTACTGATCGCCACCAAGCGCAAGCTGCAGGAGGGCGATAAGATGGCCGGGCGTCACGGCAACAAAGGTGTTATCGCGCGCGTGCTGGCTGAAGAAGACATGCCGTATATGGCCGACGGCACGCCGTTGGATATCTGTTTGAACCCGCTTGGCGTTCCCAGCCGAATGAACCTCGGGCAAATCCTCGAGGCCGAGCTTGGCTGGGCCGCCGCCGTTCTTGACGAGTGGTACGCGACGCCGGTATTCGAATCCGCGACGAACGAACAGATTGCCGGCAAGATGGAGGCAGCGGGTCTGCCCGCCGGATCCAAGATCTGTTTGTGTGATGGTCAGACCGGCGAACCGTTCGAGAATGACGTAATGGTCGGCTACGTGTACATGTTGAAGCTGCACCATCTTGTTGATGACAAGATGCACGCCCGTTCGACCGGCCCCTATTCTCTCGTCACCCAACAGCCGCTCGGCGGTAAAGCGCAGTTTGGTGGTCAGCGACTCGGTGAGATGGAAGTGTGGGCGCTCGAGGCATACGGCGCGGCCAATACACTCCAGGAACTCCTGACCATTAAGAGTGACGACATGAACGGTCGGGCCAAGATATATGAGAGCATCGTAAAGGGAGAACCTTCCACGAGTGCCGGAGTACCGGAGAGCTTCAACGTTCTCGTACAGGAACTCCGCGGACTGGCACTGGATATCTCAATTTGGGACGGGAAGGGCAAGCAGATACCGCTGACCGAGCGAGATGAGGAATTGATCAATCGGCAGGGGAGCAATTTCTAGAAGGCGTGCCTGGACATGGAATGTCCGTCAGGAGGATCGCATGAGAGATATTCAGGACTTCGACAGTATCATGATCAAGCTGGCTTCGCCCGATCAGATTCGCGCGTGGAGCTATGGCGAGGTCAAGAAGCCTGAGACCATAAACTACCGGACACTGCGACCTGAAAAGGACGGACTGTTCTGCGAGCGTATTTTCGGCACGACCAAGGAATGGGAATGCTACTGCGGGAAGTTCAAGAGCATTCGCTACAAGGGCGTCATCTGCGACCGCTGCGGTGTTGAAGTGACTCACTTCAAGGTTCGGCGCGAGCGAATGGGGCACATTGAGCTTGCCAGTTCCGTGTCGCACATCTGGTACTATCGATCGGTTCCCAGTCGGATGGGGCTGCTCCTGGATTTGACGATCGCTGCTCTCAGATCCATTCTGTACTACGAGAAGTACATCGTCATTGATCCGGGTGACACCGATCTCAAGCCCATGGACCTCCTTTCTGAAGAAGACTACGCCGAGGCCAAGGAACGCTACGGATTGAGTTTCTCCGCTGGAATCGGTGCCGAAGCAATCCGTACGTTACTCGAGAATCTCAACCTGGACGAGCTCAGCACGACGTTGAGAGAAAAGATGATGGAGAAGGGCGCTAAGGCTGACAAGCGTCTCCTCAAGCGAATAGAGATCGTCGAAAACTTCCGCGACTCCGGGAACAAAGCTGATTGGATGATCCTTGACGTAATCCCGGTGATTCCACCCGAGCTCCGACCTATGGTTCAGCTTGATGGGGGCCGATTCGCTACGAGTGACCTGAACGATCTCTATCGGCGAGTGATCAATCGGAACAATCGACTCAAGCGCCTGATGGCGCTCAACGCTCCGGATATCATCATCCGCAATGAAAAGCGCATGCTTCAGGAAGCGGTAGACGCACTCTTTGACAACTCCAAGAAGAAACGGGTCGTGAAAGGCGCGAGCAACCGTCCGCTGAAGAGTCTCTCCGACATGCTCAAAGGCAAGCAGGGGCGATTCCGGCAGAATCTGCTCGGTAAGCGGGTTGATTATTCGGGCCGTTCGGTCATTGTCGTCGGTCCGGAGTTGCAGCTCCACCAGTGTGGTCTTCCGACCAAAATGGCATTGGAACTGTTCAAGCCGTTCATTATGAAAAAGCTCGTCGAGAAGGACGTGGTCTACAACATCAAGAAGGCAAAGACCCTGGTTGAGCAGGAGACACCGGAAGTATGGGCGGTGCTTGATGAGGTCGTGAAGGAGCATCCGGTGCTTCTGAATCGAGCGCCGACCCTGCACAGACTCGGTATCCAGGCCTTTGAACCGGTGCTTGTCGGTGGAAAGGCCATCCGTCTGCATCCGCTGGTCTGCCATGCGTTCAATGCGGACTTCGATGGTGACCAGATGGCGGTGCACGTTCCTCTTACGCAGGCGGCCCAGATTGAATGCTGGTCGCTCATGCTCAGTTCGCGGAATCTCTTGAATCCGGCAAACGGCAAGCCGATCGTGTTTCCGAGTCAGGACATGGTGCTTGGGATCAACTACCTGACTCGTCATCGATCGGGGGCGAAAGGAGAGGGGCGGCACTACTCGAGCCCCGATGAGGTTCTTCTCGCGCTGGAAGTCCGGGCAGTTGATTATGCGGCCCTGATCAAGGTGCCGTACAACGGAGAAAGGCTGGAAACGACCCCGGGCAGGCTCATCCTCAATCTGGAGCTGCCCGACGAGATCGAGTACGTGAACGAGGCGATGGGTGACAAGGAGCTTCGAAGCCTGATCGCGACCGTTTACGCGGAGAAGGGTCCTCACGTCACCGTGCGAATGTTGGATGCGATCAAGAACCTGGGGTTCCGGTACGCGACTGTTTTTGGTGCGACCATCGGCATGGACGATATTCTGGTGCCGGCAGAGAAGGAAGAGATGATCAGCGCCGCCAACGACGAGGTCGGCGCCATACAGAAACAGTATCTACAGGGTCACATCACCAACGAGGAGCGGTACAACAGAGTCGTTGAGGTGTGGAGTAAGACCAATGAGGACCTCACCAATGTTATGATGACCAATCTGAAGGCGGACAAAGTCGGATTCAACCCCGTCTACATGATGGCCAATTCCGGTGCAAGAGGTAGTCGCAGCCAGATCCGCCAGCTCGCGGGCATGCGTGGCCTCATGGCCAAGCCTTCCGGTGACATCATTGAATTACCCATCCGGAGCAACTTCAAAGAGGGGCTCTCGGTCATTGAATTCTTCATTTCGACCAATGGCGCCCGGAAAGGTCTTGCCGACACGGCTCTGAAGACCGCAGACGCCGGTTATCTGACACGTCGACTGGTTGACATCGCGCAGGACGTGGTGATCACCGAAGACGACTGCGGAACGATCAACGGAATTGAAATGACTGCTCTGAAGGATGGGGAAGAAATCGTTGAGAGTCTTGCCGACCGTATTGCCGGTCGATTCACATTGGAACGCGTCAAGCATCCGATTACCGGTGATCTCATCGTTGATGTGAATGAAGAAATTACCGACGAGAAGGCGGATGTGATCGAGAACACGGGCATTGAAGAGGTCCGAATCCGGACGGTACTCACCTGCGAAGCGCGCCACGGTGTGTGTCGCAAGTGCTACGGTCGGAACCTCGCGAACAATCAGCAGGTGAATATCGGAGAGGCCGTCGGGATCATCGCAGCCCAGAGCATCGGCCAGCCGGGCACCCAGCTGACCATGAGGACCTTCCATATTGGAGGCGCCGCGATGAAGTCCAGTGAAGAGAACCGGACTTATCTTCGGTACCCGGTTCTCGTCAAAGAGATTAAGGGTAACGTCGTTGAACTCGCCAGTGGTGTGCGTTTGCTGACCAGAAAGGGAACGGCAACGGTCGCTCGCGTCCTGCAGACTGTTGAGATCCAGAAGCGAGATCGAATCCAGGTGGAAGACGGAGAGAAGGTAGCCAAGGGCCAGGTGGTTCTGAAACGTACGGGGGAGACCATTGAGGTCGAGGAAAACGCGTATATCGTGGTCAGAAAGAAGGATGGCGTGATTCTTCTGATCGCCCAGGATCAAAACGTTGACATTCGGAATGGGGCGGAAGTGGTTGTCCGTGCCGACGACATCGTCCCGGCAGAGGAATCAATCGCGCTGTTCGATCCGTTCAGCGAACCGATCATCTGCGAGTACGATGGAACGGTTGAGTTCAAGGATATTGTGCAGGGAACCACTCTGAAAGAAGAGATTAACGAAGATACCGGAAACGTAGAGAAGAAAATCACCGAGTTCACGCTTGAGAGCCTTCAGCCACGTATTGTCGTCGTGGACAAGGACGGCCAGGAACTCGGCACCTACTATCTGCCCGGATCTGCGTATCTCAATGTTGCGGACGGTGAGGAGGTGAACGCGGGGAGAACCCTGGCGAAGCTCCTCAAGGAAAGCGTGAAGACTCGTGATATCACCGGTGGTCTGCCGCGCGTCGGTGAGCTTTTTGAGGCTCGTCGGCCGAAGACCGCTGCAGTGCTCTCCCAGGTGAGCGGAATAATTCGATTTCGGCCTATCGTCAAAGGCAAGCGAGTCATCATGGTGGAGGATGAGTACGAGCGAGAGCTCAAACACCTCGTGCCAATGGGGAAGCATCTTCTGGTACGCGAAGGCGACCACGTTGAAGCGGGCGAGATGCTCTGTGACGGCGCAACTGATCCTCACGATGTTCTTCAGATACTCGGCGAGAATGCACTGCAAACCTTCCTGGTGAATGAAGTTCAGGAAGTCTATCGGCTTCAGGGCGTGAACATAAATGACAAGCACATCGGTGTGATCATTCGCCAGATGATGCGCAAGGTCGAGATTGTGCAAGTGGGTGACACCAACTTCATATTCGCGCAGCAGATTGATAAGTATCGATTCCATGAAGAGAACCGAAAGGTGATGCGCGAAGGAGGCCAGCCGGCAGTGGCCAAGCCTTTGCTCCTCGGCATCACCCGGGCAAGTCTCAACATTGACAGCTTCATATCTGCAGCCAGTTTCCAGGAGACAACCCGGGTCCTGACGAATGCCGCAATCGCCGGCTCCACCGATCTGCTGCGAGGTCTGAAGGAGAACGTCATCATTGGGCACTTGATCCCGGCTGGAACCGGCATCAAGGACTACAAGCATATCCGCTTGTTTGATGATCACCGCGATGACCTGGATGCTCACATGCAGCAAATCATTGAGCAACGAGCCCGGGAACGTGAGTTGGCTGAGCAGGAGGACCGGGAAACTGCGGAGCTGCCGGAACATTCGTCCAAATAGGGCCCCGCAGGAGAGTCCCGCGGCGATTTGGGTACAAATGGGTACGCCACGTTATTGACATCCGTATTGGGCTATTGGTACATTCATGGCTCACGTTTGACCAAGGGAGTAACGAGACAAGTATGCCAACCATAAACCAGTTGGTCCGTAAGGGTCGGAAGAAGACAAAGAAGAATACGAAGGCTCCTGCGTTGCAGTCATGCCCGCAGAAGAGAGGCGTATGCACCAGAGTTATGACCATTACGCCGAGGAAGCCAAACTCGGCTCTTCGCAAGGTTGCCCGTGTACGCCTTGTGAACGGGTATGAGGTGACAGCCTATATTCCTGGAATTGGGCACAACCTGCAGGAGCACAGCGTTGTGCTTCTTCGTGGCGGTCGGGTCAAGGACCTCGCAGGTGTGCGGTATCACATCGTTCGTGGAGCCAAGGACACCCTTGGTGTTGAGGACCGGCGCAAGGCACGTTCCAAGTACGGAACTAAGCGACCGAAGGCGTAGGGGGAATCAATGCCAAGACGACGTGTAGTTCCGAGGAAGCCGACAATTCCCGATCCGCGATACGGCAACACTGTGGTTGCCAAGTTCGTTGTTCGAATGATGCTGGACGGAAAGAAGTCCATTGCCCAGAGTGTATTCTACGGTGCCATGGATGCGATTGAGAAGAAGGGTGAGAAGCTCCCTCTGGAGGTTTTCCTCAAAGCAATCGAGAACGTGAAACCTGTGGTAGAGGTGAAATCTCGCCGTGTTGGCGGATCCACCTACCAGGTTCCTGTCGAGGTCCGGGACAGCAGACGCGATGCGCTTGCCATGCGATGGATTATTCAGGCGGCCCGAAGTCGCGCCGGTCGGAGCATGAGTCAGAAGCTCAGCGCCGAACTGATGGATGCAGCAAACCAGGCGGGAACAGCCTTCAAGAAGAAGGAAGACACCCACCGAATGGCGGAGGCCAACAAGGCCTTTTCACACTACAGATGGTAGCGTAGCTACCATCTGGACGTGGGCGTCTTCGCCCACACTACAGATGGTAATGGACTTGAGATAGCGACTTGCGGTCGCCATCTCAGGTCCCGAAGAAATCGCCGCGGCGATTTCTTCATGGCCGGCGAACCCGGTCGACGATGGTCGGGCCGGCGATAGTCGGAACGGTCCGGCATTGTTCTTTTACAGTCCCGCTGCTTCAGCGGGAGGCCAAACCGGTTGTCTTTGCGAGATTGCTGGTGATTGCGAGTGTGTGTGGCACGCATGCTTGCTTCATGGGTAGAGTTAGTGCCAAGAGATGGCAAGGTGGTCGTGCAGGCTCCTCACGGGGTGCTCTTCGGAGCAGAATGCGTTGAGGGGCACTTTGAGCGTTTCGTTTCGGACTATTCCGACAGGAGACTCGCACAACCCACCTTTACATCAGAAACACAGTGTATTTGCGGATAGATTGCGAAAGTGCATCTACCGACAGAAATTGAGGTCGACTGCGAACCGTGGGTGGACCTTGGGTTCGTAAGAATTTACAAGGAGGGCGTAATGGCCAAGGAGAAGTTTCAGAGGACCAAGCCTCATATCAACGTCGGGACCATTGGTCACGTTGACCACGGTAAGACGACGCTGACTGCTGCGATCACCATGCTCAGCAATGCCAAGTATGGCGGCAAAGTCATGAGCTACGAAGAGATCGACAATGCGCCGGAAGAGAAAGCCCGGGGAATCACAATCAACACCCGACACGTCGAGTACGAGAGTGAAGCGCGGCACTATGCGCATGTCGACTGCCCGGGACACGCTGACTATATCAAGAACATGATCACCGGCGCCGCCCAGATGGACGGGGCTGTGCTTGTTGTCTCGGCTCCTGATTCCGTAATGCCGCAGACCCGTGAACACATCCTTCTTGCCCGACAGGTGGGTGTCCCTGCGATCATTGTT
>DAOWMR010000517.1 GCA_030642995.1 Spirochaetales bacterium | reverse complement strand
CGGGCGGGACAGGCCGCAGCCGACTACCTTGACGGCGCCGTAGCGCCTCCGGAGGTGGAGCTTGTGGCCGGCAGCAACGTACGGTACGTGATGCCCGGGCGTGTGCGGATTGGTGCGGCAAATCGGCTCTATCTCCGCAGCCTGATCTCCAAGAACAATGCGGTGGTGGAGCTTCGGGTAAACGGAGAGGTTGTCAAGAAACAGAAAGAACGACACGTACAACCATCGGAGATGGTCAGCATTGATCTGGCGGAGCGGGTCCTGTCGGGCATCGATCCGGAGAAACCGGAAACCCGGGTAGAGGTTGCGTTGCTGTGATCAAAGAGAACCAACGGCTCATTCGAGCGCGAGACACTGAAGACGAACTCACCTGCATCGTCTGCCCAATCGGCTGTAGGCTGACGGTGGACCGAACGGCCGACGGCGAGATTGAGGTCTCCGGCAACCGGTGTAAGCGCGGCGTTGCGTACGCGCGCGAGGAGTTCATGGATCCCCGCCGGGTCGTCACCGGTACCTGTGCCATATCCGGGGCTGTTTCCGCTCGTCTTCCGGTCAAGAGTTCGAACGGGGTTCCAATTGACGATCTCGCCCCCTTCCTCAAGGCGATGTACGAAATCCGGCTCAGTGCTCCGGTCAAGCGGGGTGCTCTCATTGCGAGTGATCTGGGAGGCACGGGCATAGACCTGATCGCGACCATGACCGCAGGGGGGTCCCGTGAGTAAGCAGTTCATTGTGGCCCTGGATCAGGGAACAACCAGTTCACGCGCAATCGTGTTTGATCGAGCCGGCGCCATCCATGGGGTCGGGCAGCGGGAGTTCACGCAGTACTATCCGCAGCCTGGATGGGTTGAACATGACCCACTTGAGATCTGGAGCTCTCAAGAGGAGGTGCTGTACGCGGCGCTCAAAGCCGCCGGCATCGGTGCAGACCAGGTGAGCGCTATTGGGATCACCAATCAGCGGGAGACCACGATTCTCTGGGACCGACGGACCGGGAAACCCGTCCACAACGCCATCGTGTGGCAGTGCCGGCGGACCGCAGGCCTCTGTGACCAGCTCACCCGGGAAGGGCATGCGGAGTTCATCCGTGCCCGAACGGGCCTGGTAGTGGACGCCTATTTCAGCGGCACCAAGATCAAGTGGCTCCTGGACAATGTGCCCGGTGCCGGAAAGGCTGCGGAGGCAGGAGAACTTGCCTTCGGCACCGTGGATTCCTGGTTGCTCTGGAAACTCACCGATGGTGCGGTTCACGCGACCGATGTGACAAACGCCGCACGCACGATGCTCTTCAACATTCACACGCTGGAATGGGACGCCGACCTTCTGGATCTCCTCGGCATTCCCCTGGTCATCATGCCCGAGGTCCTTCCGTCGTCCGGAGAGTTCGGCATCACCACGGACGCTCTCTTTCCCGGCACACCGGTGCGCATCTCCGGTATCGCCGGAGACCAGCATGCCGCACTCTTTGGCCAGACCGCGTTCAAACCGGGCATGGTGAAGAACACCTACGGCACCGGATGCTTCATCCTGGTGAATACCGGTGACGAACCGGTTGCGAGCCGGAATCGATTGCTCACGACACCGGCGTGGTCGCTGAAAAAGGGCTCCGCAACCTACGCGCTCGAGGGCAGCGTATTCATCGCGGGGGCCGCCGTGCAGTGGCTGCGCGATTCCATGAAACTCATCACGGATGCAGCGGAAAGCGAGTACTTCGCGACACAGGTCCCGGACTCGGCGGGCGTATACGTCGTGCCTGCATTTGTCGGGCTCGGGGCTCCGCATTGGGATAGCTATGCCCGCGGCGGGATCCTCGGACTCACGGCCGGGGCCGGT
>DAOWMR010000162.1 GCA_030642995.1 Spirochaetales bacterium | reverse complement strand
GTACAACAAGGTGCGTGGTGAGTTTGCCTGCGAGAACGGCTACCTCCTGCGGTCGATTCTGAAGGAGGAGTGGGGCTTTGAAGGGCTGGTCATGTCTGACTTCGTCGTCGGCGTTCGGCACACGGTGGCTGCCGCCCTTGCCGGGCTGGACATTGAGATGCCCTTTGCGTGGCACTACGGCCGGAAGCTCGTCCGGGCCGTGCGACGTGGAGATGTCCCCGTGGCAGTCGTTGATGACGCCGCACTACGCATTTTACGGACTGTATTGCGATTCGCTGAGGCAGCAGACCCCGAGGACTACCCGGATCGGGTGATTTCCGGCGCGCGGCACACGGCGCTTGCTCGTGAGGCGGCGGAGAAGTCCATGACGCTGATCCGCAACGAACAGAAGGCGCTGCCGCTGGAACGTTCAGACATCCGGCGCCTGGCAGTATTTGGTCGACTGGCGGATGCGGAGAACACAGGTGATCACGGCAGCAGTCGGGTTTATCCTCCCTACGTCGTGACCCCCCTCGAGGGGTTGCAGGAGCATGTCGGTGATTCAATAGAGGTCACGCTGGTTCGGGAGACCAACGCCGAGTCCGTCGCTCTCGCTGCCCGGGAGACCGACGCGGCCATCATCGTTGCCGGATACGACCATCACGACGAGGGTGAGCACCTGAGCAAGTTCCATCGCGCCGGAGATCGCGACACGTTGCGACTGCACGACGACGACGTGCGGCTCATCCGCGCAGTTGCTCAGGCAAACCCCCGGACAGTGGTGGTGCTCATTGGCGGCAGTGCAATCATTGTTGACGAGTGGCAGGATGAAGTTGCGGCAATTCTCATCGCCTGGTACCCGGGAATGGAAGGCGGCCGGGCCATTGCCCGCACGCTTTTTGGTGCAGTCAATCCGGGCGGCAAGCTCCCGTTCACCATGGTTGCGGACGAGGCTGACCTTCCCTTCTTTGACAAGAACGCCACAAGCATCGAATACGGGTCTTATCACGGCTACACACTCGCCGACAAGACGGGTCGTCGTCCGGCGTTCCCGTTTGGCTTTGGGCTGAGTTACAGCTCCTTTGAGGTCGGCGCCGTTTCAGCAGCTGTGGAAGGGGACCTCATCACGATCACCGCAACACTTCGGAACACCGGCGATGTTGCCGGCGACGAGGTGATCCAGATCTACGCGGGGTTCCCACAGGCGGGCCACGAGATGCCGGTAAAGAAGCTCTGCGGGTTCAGACGGGTGACCGTTGAGCCCGGTACAGCAGAGCCGGTCTCCATCCACGTGGATACCGACTCACTCCGGTGGTATGACCCGGATGACGGCCGGTGGAAACTGGACCACGGGAAGTACACGCTGCACGTGGGCACATCATCGGATCCAACGGATCTGCAATCGATCCACGTCACGCTCTAGCGCGCTATGAGGTGCCGGTCCGACCGCGACGGTGATCTGCTCAGCCGTCGGAACTGAAATCGACCTGAGGAACTTCTCGATCCGACTCTGAGATCTCGAAGTACTCTCGCTCTGTCAGACCGAGACCGTTCGCAACCATGTTGGTCGGAAAGACCCGGATCTTCGTGTTGAATCGCCGGACCGTGTCGTTGTAGCGACCGCGAGCAACGGCGAGCCGATTCTCAGTCCCGGCAAGTTCATCCTGCAATCGAATGAAGTTCTCGTTGGATCGCAGTTCGGGATAGTTCTCAACCACGACCAGGAGCCGGGAGAGCGCTCCCTGCAACTCGTTGTAGCTCTCGGCGGTTTCACCCACTGTCTGAGCGCCGGCAAGCCGGGCCCGAGCGTCCGCGATATCGCCGAAGACTTCCTGCTCCTGCTGGGCAAATCCCTGGACAGTCGCCACCAGATTGGGAATGAGATCGCTGCGGCGCTTGAGTTGGTTGTCCACCTCACTCCACGCGGCGTCCACCTCTACCTCAAGGGTGACCAGCGCGTTGCGCTGGCCGACAAACCAAAATACGGCGATCAGAACAATGATTGCGATGACCGCGACCGGCGCGATCCATCTGGTACTCCGTGCCATGAATTCCTCCTTAGAAACCCCGCGACGCTCCGCCGCCGCCAAACCCTCCGCCGCCGAAACCGCTGAATCCGGAACCGCCCGATCGACCGCTCATCCCGGCGCCAAAGCCTCCGCCATAGAATCCACGCCGACGACCGGCAAACAGAAGCGGCCAGAAGAACATACGACCGCCAAAAGCTATCAAGATGAAAATCACATAGACGAGGTTCCCAAGGTCAAACCCGTCGTCGCCACGGGTTGGTTGTGGCGCGACTTCAACGCTTGTGAGGGTGACTCCGTACTCGTCGGCAATTTCCAGGGCCACCGCGGCTACGCCGTTCAGGAGCCCTGCTCCGTAATTGCCGTCGCGTAGATCGGGCACTACGTAATTGTCCAGAATCGCACCGACCTTGCCGTCCGGAATGGCGCCCTCGAGACCGTACCCGACCTCAATCCGCACCTCTCGCTCAGAGAGAGCCAGGATCAGAATGACGCCGGCGTCATCGCTCGACGATCCGACCTTCCACGCATCGGCCAGTGCGATGCCGTACTCCTCAATGGTGGCATATGGACTCATGCTTTGCACCGTCACAACCGCAATCTCAGCAGGTGTCTGCTCCCGGACGGCAGCGATGATCTGCTCCATCTGCTGCTCGGTATCGGCCGAAATGATATTCGCGAAATCGTTCACAGAGCCGATGGGTTTGGGGAGTTGCTGGGCCCAGAGCAGCCCTGCGGCCACGGTCAGGAACGCGAGAACGACCAGCGACCTGCGGCGCCGCATCACTTCGAATCCCCTCCGGTTGATCCCAACAGACCGTCCACAATCTCAACCAGCGTCGTGAGCCGGGCGAGAAGCGCGTCGATGAGATCGAGGCTGTTCCGGCACTCATTTTTCCGGCGGCTGTCACGGCACGCCAACAGCTGGACAATCGGTCCGGACTCGAAACCAAACGCCTTGTTGATCTCCTCGACAAGCGCCTCGGGCGCTGACGGGACCTCGGTTGCGCCGTGGAATCGGAGCAACCCGCGCAGAATCGCGGCCAGGCGGCCGTACCACTGCTCCAGCTCGCGACGCAGGAGCACCTTCTTGAACAACCGTGGGCGACCCGCGGCGACTGCGAGCTGTCGCAGGGAAACGAGACTCCCGCGGAGTTGGTGTTCAATCTGATGCCGCAGATTTGCCCGGTCAATCTCCAACTCGGAGGTGACGTCGGGTCCCATGAGAACCTGATGGGTCTCAACGATGTCCAGGTACTCCATGGGGAAAACGTCGGCAGAAGTCACGAACTCCCGTCGAGAGAGCACCAGCGGCGTGATCCGGTTCCGCCGCATCAGCCGGTTGCCCCGGGCCCCGAGCGCCCGAAGCGCCTCCTCGGAATTCTCACCGACGATCACCAGGACGTTCACATCAGAAACGCCTGGTGTGAAAGTCTCCTTCAGATAGCTCCCGTAGAGCGTGAGCGATACCAACTTATCCCCGAACACACTTCGTGCCAGGGCCACAAACTCGGTCTCAACTGCCTGCTTGGTTTTTTTTCGTGATCTGGCCATGCAATTACCCCTTTGGAGTGTTGCACAGAATGTACTCAGCGAGAGGCCGATGGGACAACAGCAGCGCTCGCTCGAAACGCTACAGGAGCGCGCCCAGCGCGGTTACCAATCGATCCACATTCTCGCGTCGTGCCGTATGTCCCATGAGCCCAATCCGCCAGATCTTCCCGGCGAGCGGACCGAGACCTGCGCCAATCTCAATGGCGTGGTCTGAGAGAAGCCGCTGTCGTATTTCCGCTTCATCCACCCCACCGGGCACCGTGACTGCATTCAGCATGGGCAGCCGGTATGCCGGATCCACAAAGAGCTCCAACCCGAGGTTCTTCAGCTGATCGACCAGATATTCGTGTGCTTCCTGGTGGCGATCGTGTGACACCTGCAGACCTTCGTCCAACAGGTCCGACAACGCCTGGTGGAGCCCGTAGATCATGTTGATGGGCGCAGTGTGATGATAGGAACGCTTGGCGCCTTCCCAGTAGCTGGTGAGCAATGAGAGATCAAGGTACCAGTTTGGAACCTTCCGGGAACGGGCGGCGAGCACCTCACGTGCGCGATCTGAAAACGTGACGGGCGCCAGACCGGGAGGACAGGAGAGGCACTTCTGGGTTCCGCTATAGACGGCGTCCGCCTGCCAGCCGTCCACATCCACCGGCAATCCGCCGAGGCTCGTCACTGCATCCACGAGATAGAGAGCGCCGCTCTCGACCACAAGAGGAGCAAGCTCCTCGACCGAATTCCGAACGCCGGTGGACGTTTCCGCATGTACCACGGCAACGATCTTGTACGGCTTGCTCGCAATTGCCTTTGCCGCCCGGTCAACGACAACCGGCGTTCCCCACTCAAACTCCTCCACGTCAACCTGTGCGCCAAGCCGTTCGGCCACATCCGCCATGCGGACGCCGAATACGCCGTTCTCAAGCACCAGAACCGAATCGCCCGGCTCAATCAGATTGACAAAACAGGCTTCCATTCCTGCCGAACCGGTCCCTGAGATGGGAATGGTCAGATCGTTGGTGGTCCGGAAGACGGAGCGGAGCATTGCCTTCACCTCGTCCATGATCACAATGAATCGAGGGTCCAGGTGGCCGATCGTCGGAAGCGTCAGAGCATTGGCGACTGAGTCACGCACGTTTGAGGGTCCGGGGCCCATCAGGAGAGTGTCTTTGATCGCGTTCATGTCGATATCATGCCTTATGCGGGACCCGGCGCACCAACCTCGTATAGGAAGCGTTTGATTTTACGCGTCGGGGTTCGTTCCAGTGGATCCACCTGAAGGATCATCTTTCCGATGCGTGAAAATCGATTAAGACTCGAGTTGACCTGGCGCCGGAGATCATCGAGAACCGCGTTCCCGTCGCGAAGCAGCGCATCCAGATCGATATTACCGGCCAGTGTCCCGATGCGGCGCGCTAGTTCCTCAATATTGAGTCGAACCCGAGCGACGATTTCGCCTCCCATCTGGAGCACGAGCGATTCTTCAACTACAGGGTTCGCGTCAATTGCTGCCTCAATGTCTTCCGGATAGACATTCTCGCCGCCCGCGCCGAGGATCATCGTCTTTGCCCTGCCCCGGATAAAGACATTGCCCCGGCGATCAATCGATCCAAGATCCCCGGTACGAAACCACCCGTCTTCGGTGAAAGCCTCAGCTGTTGCGGTTGGGTTCTTGTAGTAGCCTTGCATGATGCTCGGACCCTGGGCCTGGATCTCGCCAACCGGTTCGTCGGAGGGTACAAGGCGCAAACTCACGCCTTCCAGCGCCGGCCCGGTAGAGCGGAATACCGTATGCCGAGGATTCGCACCGGCGAGGAGTGGCGCAGTTTCCGTGAGCCCGTACCCGATGGCATACGGAAATCCACCCTCATTGAGAAATCGTTCCGCGTCCTGAGCAACGGGGGCGCCGCCGAGACCGAAGAAGCGGATGCGTCCGCCGAAGGTGCGTTTTACTTTGGCTGCCGCAATCCGGTGAAGCAGTATTCGTGTCGGCGCGAATCGTCCAATCCAGTTCGGCAACTTCTCAAAGACCGGGGCAACGCGCGACCGGTAGAGTTTCTCCATGATCAGCGGCACCGATAGCATCATCGTCGGCCGCACCTCCGCCAGGGCGGGGAGCAGCTTCGAGAACACCGGCGGCCCGTCCAGATAGGAGACGGAGGCCCCACCGATCATCGGCACGATGAAGCCGATGGTGCACTCGTACACGTGGGCCAGCGGGAGAATGGAGAGAAGCCGATCGTCGGGACCAATCGAAGGAATGGCGCAGGCTGCGAGCGCGTTTGAAACGATATTTCGGTGAGAGAGCATCACGCCCTTGGGGTTCCCCGTGGTACCGGAGGTGTAGATGATCGCAGCAGTTTCCTCGGGATCTCTCGCACTCGCGAACACGTCTGTCGCCACGGGAGCGGCAGTTGTTGCCGGCCTGTCGGTCACAGCGGCGGCGTCAATCGACACGAGAGTTCCGGCCGCCCACTCACCCACGAGTCTGCGCAGTTGATCGCTTACGACCATCACCTTCGGCTCGGAGTGCGCGAGAATCCGTTGTACCTCGATCTCGTGGAAGTCGGTGAGGATGGGCACGACGATGGCGCCCATCGCTGTTATTGCAAAATACCAGGTGCCCCACTCCGGACGGTTCTCTGAAAGGAGAGCGACACGATCCCCCGCACGCACTCCGAGATCGACAAGCCGCTCGGCATAACTCCGGGCGGTGCTCCGAAGCTCGGAGTAGGTCAGGGTGGGGCCGGACACGCGGCCGAGCGCCGGACGGTCACCAAACTGCTCGGCGCCGGTCAGCAACACGTCGCGAAGGGTCTGAACAACAGGAGTTCTGTCGGAGGTATTCATTCCTGGAAATCTAATCGAAAACGTCCCGCGTGGTAACCGCC
>DAOWMR010000506.1 GCA_030642995.1 Spirochaetales bacterium | reverse complement strand
GTCATTGCCGACCTCGTGGCATCCCTGCCGGGCCTCCGAATCGTTCTCCCGCTCAATGCCGTGACTGCGCTCATCGGAGCGCCCATCGTCATTGCAGTGATCGTACGGCGCGGCGGCCTCGGCGGAGAGTTCTCATGACCGCCGCTCTCACCGCTACCGACCTGAGCTGCGGCTACAGCGGTGTCCCCCAACCGGTCCTGCACGGCCTGGATCTATCGGTTACCGAAGGTCGGCTTGTCTGTGTCATCGGTTCCAACGGCGTCGGCAAGTCGACCCTGGCACGAACACTGGCCGGCTTACTGCCGCCGCAGGCCGGTGAGATTGCTCTTCAAGGCCGGAGCTTGGGCGAGTTTTCCCTCGCCGAACGTGCCCGAAGGATTTCCGTGGTCCTGACGAGGCTCCCGACAACCGGATACATGACCGTCCGCAGTTTTGTGGAGATTGGTCGCCATCCCTACACGGGAACACTTGGGCGTATGACTCACGCCGATCACGAAGCGGTTGATAGGGCCCTCGCGCAGGTTGGAATTGAACATCTCGGCGACAGGTGGCTGGGCGCCATCAGCGACGGTGAACGCCAGCGCGCTTCGATCGCGCGGGCGTTCGCGCAGGCCGCGACCCTGATGATCCTGGACGAGCCCACCGCATTCCTGGACGTTGAATCCCGCGCGGTAGTGATGACCACCTTGCGAGATCTTGCGCACGGGACCGGCAAATCCGTGGTTGCGACAAGTCACGACATTGAGTTGGTCCTGCGGATCGCCGATGAAGTCTGGATGATCGCGCCCGACAAGTCGGTGATGACCGGCGCGCCCGAGGACCTCGTACTCACCGGCGCAATGGACAAGGTCTTCCCCCGGCACGTTATGCGCTTTGACCTCGAAACCGGCGGCTTTCGCTTGCCGCACCCGAACGGGAGTGACATCGTCGTGGCCGGCGAAGGACCCTCCGCACTCTGGACGGCGCGTGCTCTGGAACGCATCGGTATACGGGTACGATCGGCTACGGCCGGCAGCGACCAACCCGTGCCGGTGGTGACTCCGCCAGGCCAAGATAGCCGTTGGACGCTGCGGGGCGGGCCTGACGGCGGAAGATCCAGGCAGTTCGACTCAATCGCCGACATGGTGGAGTATCTCAGATCAACCAACGATGGCGCTGACGATGGCTGAGGAATCACCCTCCACCAATCGGGCGATTGCCCCGGCTATCTTCAGCCCCCCGGACCCCGAAGGTTCAATTGGGGACACGTCCGAATAGTCGGACGGCTGGTCACAGATGGGTCTCAGATCAACCATCGTCAGACGGTGCGCTATCGCCTCCGACACAATGACGTCGTTGAAGAGGGACAACGCAGTGAGGTATTTCGGCTCAACGTCCGGAACATGATCATAGATGGTGCACACGGCAGCGGGCTTGCCTGCGGCGACCAAACTCGCGACAACTCTCCGATATCGATCCCGAAACTCCTGCTGGATCGCTGCCAGGACACCAAGTAGATCCAGCGCGGCGTCCGGAACAACGATGCCATCCAGATAGGCCTTCGCCATGAGCGCATCATTGCCGCCACAACTCATCAACAGGTGAGTAGCGCCCTGCGGAAGGCGATCGAATTGGGGCAGCACATCGATCGTTGTGGCACCGTCAACGGCAAGAAGAGTCACCTCCGCTCGATCACCCAAGGCCGCGCAGAGGTGATCGCTCACCGATTGCCCCGAGGAAACGTAGACGGCATTGTCGAAGATCGAATCACCGAGGAGCACGGCGTGTTTTTTCACCAGGGTTCCTCCCGCCATGAATGGTAGCCCGCGAACGACCGGAGCTCAATAGCTGCTTGCTATACCCTACCCCGGTATTGTATATTACTGGTATTATGATGACTATAGTGATCAAGAAACAGGCGGAAGACCGGCTCAGGCGAATCGAGGGGCAGATTCCCGGCATCCGGCGGATTGTCCAGGAAACACGGATAGGAGTGCCACGATGACAAACAGCATGCTGAAAGCAAGCAACAAGATAGATATTGAT
>DAOWMR010000475.1 GCA_030642995.1 Spirochaetales bacterium | reverse complement strand
CTGATGCATCACCACTTCCGACGATTGAGGATTGCGGCTGCGACCTCCCTGTCTCCGGACCCGAAACGACGGTCGACAGCGGGTCTGCCGTTGTGGACCGCCTCCCCGTTGACCCCCTGGTCACGGTTGGCACCTTGCCGAACGGTCTCACCTACTACATTCGCGAGAATACCGAACCCCGCAACCGTGCCTTCCTTCGGTTTGCAGTGAACGCGGGATCCATCCTGGAAGACGAGGACCAACTCGGCCTCGCCCACTTCGTGGAGCACATGGCCTTCAACGGCACCGAAAACTACTCGGGCAATGAGATCATTGCCTTCCTCGAACGTCTCGGCATGCAGTTTGGTCCCGATATCAACGCCTACACCGGCTTTGACGAGACGGTCTACCAGCTCACGGTACCCACCGATGAACCGGAAACCTTCCGGCAAGCATTTTCGGTGCTCTTGGAATGGGCGGATCGGATGACCATTAGCGACGAAGAGGTCGAGAAGGAACGGGGTGTCATTATTGAGGAGTGGCGGTTCGGGCGGAGCGCGGCCCAGCGGATCGCCGAGCAACAGTACCCGGTGCTCTTCGCCGACTCCAGATATGCAGACAGACTGCCAATTGGAGACATCGATCTCATTGCCTCCTTCCCGCCGGATGCCGCTCGAAGGTTCTACGACGATTGGTACCGGCCGGACCTTTCCTCAGTCGTCGCTGTGGGAGATTTCGACGCAACGGAGGTAGAGGCACTGATCGTGGAGCTCTTCGGACAGTTCCAGGGCCCCGACCAACCGCGAGAGCGGGAGAGCTTCTCAGTGCCCGAGCATCCGGATACGAAGTTCCTCATAGGCTCAGATCCCGAGACCCAGTATACCGACGTGACAATTCTCACCAAGAGAAGCGCGGACGAGCTTGCGACCGAAGAGGACTACCGCGATCTCATCGTTGGATCGCTCTTTACATCAATGCTCAACTCTCGCCTGGACGAGATCAGTCGCCGCAGCGATGCCCCATTTATCGGGGCCGGTCTCTTCAGCGGTCGATTGGTCCGCACCACCGCCGCCGCCGGTCTCTCCGCGGCCGTTGAGGCCAACGACGTCATTCCGGCTCTCGAGGCACTCCTGATTGAAGCACGCCGTGTCACCGAACACGGATTCACGCCAACGGAGCTGGATCGGGCCAAGCTGGATCGACTACGAGCAATCGAGCAGGCTTACCGCGAACGCAACAACACCAACTCCGCACGTCTCGCCGATGAGTACGTACGAGCATTTCTGGAGGGTGAGGCCATCCCCGGCATTGCATTTGAGCGAGATCTCCACGAGAAGCTGATCCCCGAGATCACCCTGGACGAAGTCAATGAACTGGCAACCGACTACCTCTCGGAAGAGAATCGTGTTGTCCTGGTTTCCGCCATAGAGTCGCCGGACCTGCCGGAAGTCACCCTTACCGAAGTTGAAGAGACCTTGCGCCTTGCACAGCGTATCTCGGTGGACCCCTACGAAGATCGCATCGTTGCGCATGAACTCCTCGGAACCCTTCCACGTGCAGGACACATCGTGCAAGAAGTCGATCTTGATGCTGAGGATGTCGTACTCTGGGAGCTGTCAAACGGAGCATGGGTCGTCTTCAAGTCAACCGACTACCGCGCCGATCAGGTGATCTTCAGCGCATTCAGTCCCGGCGGGACTTCGCTGGTCACGGACGATGACTTTCGCTCCGCCCAGTACGCTTCAACCTTCGTTGAAACGATGGGCTACGGCGAGTTCACCCCACCGGATCTCGAGCGCGTTCTGGCCGGGAAGGCGGTCAGTCTCACTCCCTACATCGGCGGCGTGGAAGAGGGACTTTCCGGCGCGGCTTCCGCAGAGGACCTTGAGTTGCTCTTCCAGTTGATTCATCTCAAGATGACCACGCCCCGCGCTGATCCGGACGCGTTTGCGGCCCTGAAGCAGCAATTCCAGGCCATCATCGCCAATCAGGAGGCCCAACCGCAGTACCAGTTCACCAAACTCATCAGTGAGCGTTTCAACCTCGGCCATCCCCGGGCAATGCCGATTGACCGGAATGGCGTCGACTCAATCGATATGGAGACTGTATTGGAGGTGTATCAGGACCGATTTGGAGAACCATCGGACTTCACCTTCCTCTTCGTCGGAAACCTGGAAGGGGGGCAATTCCGACAGCTCGTTGAGCAGTATCTCGCATCGCTTCCAACTACCGGCCGCTTCGATGCCTGGAAAGACGTTGGCATGGAACGCCCGGAAGGAATTGTCATTGATTCAGTCAGCTCAGGCCTCGATCCTGTGAGCCAGGTCGCCGTCTTCCTCCATGACTCCTATGAGTTCAGTCAGGAGAACAACCTGGCGATCAGAACGGTGGAGCGAGCCCTGG
>DAOWMR010000461.1 GCA_030642995.1 Spirochaetales bacterium | reverse complement strand
TTTGCCGATCGTGCCCTCGAGGACTACGACACCCTGAATTCGGGCCCGCCGCGCGGCCTCAGGATAGAGCGGGTTGGGTCCGCTGGGCTTCTCCGGTTCGGGGATATTGCCGCCGACCACGAAGCGAACTGGTCCCTCCGGTTCGGGCGGGGGCGGCGCATCGGGAACCCCGAGAACCAAATTCTCATCGGGCACGAAATCGACGTCCTCGTCGGGTTCCTGATCCCTGATCGGCTCGGGTTCGTCGGGCGAGGGGTCTGGAATCGGGACCTTTTGGGTCTTCGGCTTCGTAATCTGTTGTATCTCGCGTTTCGGAGGCTGCTTGAACTTGACTTGTTTGACGACGTAGATTTTGCTCTTTTTCTCCTTGGCGTCGGAAAGGCCGCTGGCAAACGACGGCCACTGGACGGCAAAGATGATGATGTGCAGGATCACGGCGATTCCCATCGCCCATCGCGTGATCTTGCGATCCTGATGCTCTTCAGCGACCATCATTTCGGCGGTCGACAGCGCCGGCTTATCCTTCGGATTCGTGTCCGGTTTTTTGGGTGGGGATTTCGGAGATTCGCTCATACCTTCCCCTTTCACTGAATACCGAGCATCGACCAGAGATTCTCGATCTCACGTTGCGTCGGGATTGAAATCGTCTTGATCCCCAGCAACGGATTCCCATGGACGTCTTTGTACAACGGTTGGCCGTCCACGTCCGTCCACTCGGAACTGGCCTGACGCAGCCGGTCGAAGACACGAATCATGTCACCGTATGTCGCATCGGGATCAGTACGGAGAATCACGGGTTTTTCCGGGTTCTGCTTGAGCTTTTCGAGCGTGTATGGGAGCAATCCTTCGAGAGGAAGGGCTTTTTGGTCGACCTCGATCGCGCCGCCGCGCAGCACGTGCACATCGATCGAATCTTCCTGCTTGATCTCGGGGGTGTCGGTGTCCTCGGGGAGGGCGAAATCCATGCCCCGGTCAGCGGAGAATGCCGACGTGATCATAAAGTAGATGATCAACAGAAAGGAGATGTCGGCCATCGATCCGGTGAAGATCTCGGACGCGATCTCTTTTTTCTTGATATTCATAGTCGCCCCCGCCTACTCGTCCACGGTCTTCTGATCGGACAGGAGGAATATGTACTTGGCCTTCGACTGCTTGAGGGCGTCAAGTACTGCGTCGACCCTCTCATAAGGAACCGCCTCATCAGCCTTGATGATGAACTCCTTATTGGGGTCCCGGGCCACCTCGGTCGAGGCAAAGGTGACAATCTCCTCATCAGTGCTGACCGGCAACGACATCTCCTTACCGGTGGACACGCGGATGGTCAACGGCAGGCCGCCTCTATCGTCCGGGGGTGAGATCGAGATCACTGCCGCCTTTTCGGGAACCTTGATTCGGATCCACGTATCCGGCAGATCCATCTTCGTGCGGTCGACCTCGACCTTGTAGGTGAGGATGAAGAAGACCAACAGCAGGAACACGATGTCCGCCATCGAGGCCGTGAAGATCTGTGCAGCGACTTTTTTATCCCTACCGCGGATGAGTGCCATCTGCGGACTCCCTTCTAGGCCTGGCCCCCGCCCCCTTGACTGTAACGCTCGCTGTCCATCTCGATGAAGGTCTCGACCAGCATGTTGGATGCGGTTTCGATGTCACGCACGAAGCGAGTGATCTTGGTGGTGTACCAGTTGTAGACCAGCTGTGCGGGGATCGCGATGATGAGACCGGTTGCGGTGGTGATCAAGGCTTCGGAGATACCGACCGCAACCGCGGCAGGGTTGGTGAGGCCTTGCTCGGCGAGAGTTGCGAACGACTTGATCATGCCCGCCACGGTGCCCAGGAAGCCGAGCATGGGCGCCACGTTGGCTGTCGTGCCGAGAACGCCGAGGTGCTTTTCCAGCCTGTCTAGCTCATAGAGCGCGGCATTCTCGATGGTCTTTTCGATTTCTTCTCGGGGTTGGCCATAACGGAGCAGGCCGGCCTTCATCACCGAGGCGACGGGGCTCTTGTTCTGCTCGCAGACCTTGATTGCCTCTTTGACATTCCGATTGACCAGCAACGCCTTGCGGACCTTGGTCAAGAACTCGTTGACGTTGATCCTGGCCTTCGAAAAGACGATAAAGCGCTCGACCGCCACTACCGTTGCGAGCACCGAAAAGAAGAGAAGTGGCCACATGAAGATTCCACCCTGGCGAAAATACTCTGCTACCTGTCCAGTCACGGCTATGCCTCCTCTTGGTTAGAGTCCACAGGCGGGGATGAGTTCCACACTCATCCGGGTTTCATTTTCCGTCGAACCGTTGACCCGAGAATTCCCGAACCCTCCGGCTCGATGCGATTTCGTTACCTTAATCGGAAACGAAGGCAGGGCATCGTAGCACGGGTCCCATGGGCCGTCAACGAAGGTTTTTCAATGCTCCGAGATGGATATGAGTGAGGGCTACTGCCATGGCGTCCGCCGTATCCTCTTGCGGTGTGGCATCGAGATTCAGGAGTCGCACTACCATGTATT
>DAOWMR010000371.1 GCA_030642995.1 Spirochaetales bacterium | reverse complement strand
GTTGCGTCCCTGAAGGAATTGCGCGAGAAGGCGGCCGCGGCGCCGGCCGGTGGAGACGCGGACAAGATTGCAGAGCAGCACTACGCTGCGTTGCTCATCTATACGGTATTCTCATCGTTCTCCGACACACAGATTCGTGACTACATCAACCTCGTCCACAAGGAAACGCTCGCGCGCCGCATCTCAATGCTGCTTCACACCGACGCCCTGAACCTCCGTAAAGTGGTGGCCGCGTTAGCCGGGTTCGTGGCGCTCCCCCTCGGGGAATCGCAGATTTCACAGAACATCGCAATTGGGATCCGGGTTCGGCTCATCAGTTCCTTCATCAGCGACAATCTCTTCTACGTCGGGATCGCGAAGTTCCACATCACCATGCGGGATGTGGATGCCCTGATACAGCGGTTCATCGGCAGGCACGGCCAACAGTGCCGGGTGGGCGGCAAGAGCGCGGGCATGATCCTCGCAAACAGGATATTGAAGCCTGCGTTCGGCGAGCCCAGCGGTTTTGAGGATCAGATCAGAGAGGTTGAGAGCTACTATCTGACCGCGCAGGTGTTTAATCAATTCATAGAACACAATGGATTGGAGGACGGGCACGATCTCAAGTATCTGGAGACCGAGGAACGCGAACGGGCACGGGACGATCTGGAGGTGCGGTTCCACCGAGGGGTGTTCCCGGAAGACACCGCCGCCCAGATAGATGAAATCCTCGGAAAGCTCGGTGACGGCCCACTCATCGTTCGCTCATCAAGCCTCCTTGAAGACAGCATGGGCTTCCCGTTCTACGGCAAGTACGACTCGGTCTTCATCTGCAACCAGGGGACAGCTGAGGAGCGATCCGACGAGTTGATCCGGGCCATCAAGAGTGTCTACGTCAGCATGCTCGCCGGCTCCGTCATCGAGTACAGGAAGGACAAAGCTCTTTTGGACTATGACGATAAGATGTCGATTCTCATCCAGCAGGTAGTCGGCAGGCGATATGGCAAGTATTTCTTCCCCGCGACCGCCGGAGTCGCCTTCTCGCACAATCAGTACTGCTGGAGCAAACGGATTGATCCAAAGGACGGCGTCGCGCGCATGGTGTACGGTCTGGGCACTCGAGCTGTGGATCGAGGTGGCGATGATTTCCCCCGGCTCGTCTCGCTGGGCCACCCGGAACTCAGGCCGGAGGGCACGCTTAACGAGAAGCTGAAGTACTCCCAACGGTTCGCGGACGTCCTGAACCTGGAGACCCGCGTGGTAGAGACCGTGCACTTCGTAGACCTGTACAATTACATCCGACGTGAAGGGGAGAACGGCTACGGGCCCTCACACGCGATATCACTCATCTCCGACGGTCGATTTGAGACGCCGGCACTCTATCCGGACTCCCTAGATGTGGGAGCGGCGGCGATCACCTTTGACGGTCTATTGGGCCGAACCCCATTCCCTGGATTGTTGCGGGGCGTTCTTCAGTTGCTGGAGAGCTGCTTTGGTGTGCCGGTGGATGTGGAGTTTGCGTGCGAAGGCGATAAGCTCTACATCCTTCAATGCCGGCCCCTTTCCGAGTGGACCGATGTGGCAAAGAAGACTCAGGTTCCGACACCGTCGGCGAACCAGCGTGTGCTCTTTGACACGAGACGCGACATTTTCCGGAGCGCGACCATTGAAGACATCCGCTATATGATCTACGTGGATGGCGCAGCGTATGACGAGCTGCCGACTCCGTCTGAGAAACTCGAAGTGGCCCGCGCGGTTGGCCGGGTCAACCGGGCGTTGAAGGACCACCGGTTCATCATCATGGGTCCCGGGCGTTGGGGTTCGGTAAATCTCGATCTCGGGGTCAAGGTGGGCTACGGAGACATCAACAATTCTCTCATGCTCGTGGAGATAGCCCTGGAACGGGGCGGATACCGGCCGGAGGTCAGCTACGGAACGCACTTCTTCCAGGACCTCATTGAGGCGGACATCATACCGCTGCCGCTCTTCCCGGGCGACGCCGGCTCATTGGAACTCGAGTTCCTGCAGTCAGCGCCGAGTGCTCTGGATACAATCCTGGGTAAGGACCTCATCCCACCCCGGCCTGTGGCCGAGGCGGTGAGAGTCATTGATCTGGATTCCGTTGGTCCCGGTCGATTGTCGGTCTACCTTGATGCCGCGGATGCCCGCGGAACCGGGCTCCTGGGTTAGAACCAGCCTCGCAGTCGGCACGCGATCGCAACCCGGTCAATGGATATCATGTAGGCTGCGGTTCGCATGTTCACCTTTCGACCTTCGTGCAGCTCGTGGACGGCGAGGAAGCTTTGGGTCATCTTCCGGTCAAGCTGCTCGTAGACCTCTCCTATATCCCAATAGTAATTGTACGAGTTCTGAACCTGCTCGAAGTACGAAACCGTGACACCACCGGCGTTCGCCAGGAAGTCCGGGATCACATAGATGCCCCGCTTGTAGAGAACTGCATCCGCATCAGGTGTGGTCGGACCGTTCGCCAGCTCGCAGATGATCTTTGCCTGGATTTTGTCGGCATTCCGTGACGTAATCGCGTTCTCCAGCGCCGACGGGAACAGCACCTCAACCGGTAGTTCGAGAAGCGCGTCGGGCTCAATCGATTTGGAGCCCGGGAATCCGCTGACCGCACCGGTGCGGAGCTTGTGATCCACGAGAGCCTTGGGATCAAACCCATCTTCGTTGTAGATGGCGCTTCTCGAGTCGGAAACCGCCACCACTTTGAGGCCGAGGAGCTCTGCCCCGAGCAGGGCGGCGTACTGGCCGGCGTTGCCGAATCCCTGGATGGACGAGCGCGCGGTTGACGGGTCTATACCGAGGATGTCACACGCTTCACGCACCACGAAGATTCCGCCGCGGGCGGTGGCGTCACCTCGCCCCTGAGACCCACCGAGCTCAATCGGCTTGCCGGTGATGACCCCCGGATGTGCCTCTCCAATGAGGGTCTCGTACTCATCCATCATCCACGCCATGATCTGCGGCGTCGTATAGACGTCCGGCGCCGGCACGTCCTTGGTGATTTTGAGGATCCGGCCTACCGCGCGAATGTAACCGCGGGCCAGGCGTTCTTTCTCTCCCTCTGACATTTCCTTTGGGTTGCAGGTGACGCCGCCCTTGCCCCCGCCAAGCGGAAGATCAACGACGGCGGTCTTCCATGTCATCCACGCCGCAAGCGCCCTCACGGTGTCAATTGTTTCATCCGGGTGCCAGCGGAGACCGCCCTTCGTGGGACCTCGCGAGCTGTTGTACTGGACCCGATATCCCTTGAACATTCGGGTGGTTCCGTTATCCATCCGGACCGGGATGGTGACCACAAACTCCCGCATGGGCTCTCTCAGAAGTGCGCGGGCGGACGCCTCAAGGCCGAGCAATTCCGCTGCCTCGTCAAACTGCCGTTGCGCGATTGCGAATGGATTCAAACTCTCTGTGTTACTCATCGTCTACCTCTCTCGTAGGATTCAATAATGGCACGTCAGTAT
>DAOWMR010000103.1 GCA_030642995.1 Spirochaetales bacterium | reverse complement strand
GGTAACTTCTGATCTCCACGTGAACGAGTTCACACGCAAGGTCGTACCATCGGTCACCCCACTTGGCCCGGTATGCTGGTTCACTGGACTCGAGGGTTTCGGCGACGTTCTCGAGTTCGCTGACGTAACGGTCTCCGTTCTCTCGTTCGATGCTTCGCAGCTCGGATTGGACCGCCGCGATGGCCAAAGCTCTTGGCCGGCCTTCCGAGGGAATATCGCTCCAGGGCTGTGATGTCTCACCGCCGAATTGGGCCGATATGGCCGCGTCGAAGACGTCTTCGATGTCGATGTATGACGCGAGACATTGGACACTCTCCCGAAACGCTCATTGCAGGTGATTCACATCGATCATCCCAACGTGAACACGCTCCTCCACCGGTTGGGTAAGGTTGCTCGCGCGGATGTGAGAGAGTGCCTGCGAACTCAGCAATGTAGCCGAGGGAGGCAAGCTGTACGGGCCGGACTCTCCGGTCACGTAGCGGTCGACGATCCAACTGTAGGCGTGACATGACTCCACGAAGTACAGTCGACACCCATACTCGTAGAGATCCGGCAGCAAGATTTCAACTACTGCGTTGGGCACCTCGGCAGTATAGTGGGGTGATTCACCGATGATCACCAATTCCGCGCTCAGCGCGTCATCCCCAAGCGCGGTCTTCAGCGCCCCGCGGGCCAGTTCAACAGAATGCATTTGATTGCTGGTATTCGCCTGGGCGACCAACGCAACGGCAACGTAGGCAATGAGTACGGAAGTGATACCGATACGCTTCATGGCGACGATTCCATTGGGATGTTCCCTTAAGTCTACGGTGCCAGGCCTGCAAACGCAACGATAGAACACGGAGCAGAGGCATAACGGCCCACATGAACTGCGTGGCGTCAGGGCGTCTTCGCCCGGAATCGGCGCGGTTGTTGCGCAAGCAAGAACCGTGACGATAGCCACGTCTGGTCAATGTGGAATGTTATGATGCCGTAGTGCGCCTGGTTCGGGGAGTCCAGTACCCCCGGTGCGGGTCTCTACTCTTGCGCCCGTGAGCTGTTAGCGGTCTTGAAGGGCGACGTCCGGCCAGCTATCATTTCCAAAGCGTTGTCCGCATCGTGGCGATCACATGCCTTGAGGAGCCGAGAATGGATTATACGCTTCTGGAATGGCTCTCGCTTGCTGCGGTTATCGGCGTTGCTGTTGCTGTTCTGTTGACTTTCGCTCGAACTTATCGAAAGAGGGCCGCGGAGCGGGCGAGGCAGGCCGAAGAGCGAAGGACTCACCAACTGAAAGAAGGCAATCTACGGATTGTTCAGGAACTGAATTACGATAGCACGTTTGGGCAGGACTGCAGAGGGAAGTCGTTTGTCCAGATAACCAACGACGGGACGATCTCTCGCAGAGGGATCATCACAGACATAGCGCAGGACGCGCTGCACACCCACTCGTACGAGAACTCTTACATTGTGTTCACAACGCTGGAGAACGGAGTTGAGCGATCTGATCTTTCGGTCGGGATAGCTGGCGCTGACAAGTACCTCGGCTACACAGTATACGAGGTCCAGGTAGTCGAGAACCAAGAAGACGAAAGTTGATTCGGGCCACCGATCGACGTCGTAGTGATGAGAAATGCCGGGAACGGCGATGCGTCCAACCGGCGGCGAATTGAAGTGGTTCGCGGGCCAAGGCCGCAACCCAAGCCTGTGTCAGCAGACCCGCCGGCGCTCCCGTCCACACAGACGTCGTTCCCGGCTTCAGCCACATGCGTCTGGAAATTCCCTGTCCTTTTCTTCCTCTTTCTTTCGTCTGGGGCTGTCTTTCCGCCCAAAGCCCTCTCGCTGCCGTCTGCGGTCCGGTGCACAGTCGTGGGTGTTGGTGTACCCTCACATGCGAACGAACTCTCCTCCGCAGCATAACGAATCCATGAGCTGCGCGGCGCCAGCCGCGACTGCTCGATGGACGATGTTATGCCTCCGGCGATCATCGTGAATGAAGCAGCATGGTGTGAGTCCCTGTATTCCTCTGCGTGGCATCATCCGCCGCGCCGATGTTTGGAACGACTTCACGTCATCGCTACGTCCCCCGGGGCCGCAACCAGCTCCACAACATCTTCGAGCGTCACTTCGGCGACTTCTGCGACCTGTACGACGAGAAATACGCGAGCACATACGGCATGTTCCGGCTGGACCGCATCCGCGACATCGGCGAGCGATTCCTGACGTGCGGAGATTACCGTCTCGGCGTGGCACGGATCCGCTGTACAAACCCGGCGTGCGGACATCGCAGAAACCGTCTTCGGTTTCTGCCGGCAGAACGCCTGCTGGCGTTCTGCAGACTACATTCAGGCCCTTCAGCTGTAAGGGTTTCTCCCTGTGTCCATCCTGCAGTCAGAAGCGAACGCTGCTGTTCACCGAGCATCTGACGAACGAGGTTCTCCTAGACCTCCCGCACCGGCAATTCGTGTTTACGATGCCGAAGGCACTACGGCCGTTTTTCCGCCACGACCGAAGGCTGTTTGCGGAGGTGTCGCGGCTGATCTGTGCGATCATCACGGATTTCTACACCGAAGCCGCTGGCAAAAAGGTGTTGCCGGGCGTGATCATTGCACACCAGACCTTCGGCGACCAACTGCGCTGGAATCCCCATTTCCACTGCCTGGTTCTGGAAGGAGGGTTCGACGAAGGGGCGTGTTCGTCTGCATACCGTTTTCCGGCTTGCAGGCAATGACAGAAGTCTTCCGCAGACGGGTGATCTGGCTTCTGGTGGAGAAGGAGCTCCTGTCCGAGGAGTTTGCGCGGAACCTTCTATCCTGGCGCAACTCCGGGTTCAGCATCAGCAACTCGGTGAAGATCGCGGATACCAGAAGCCGGGAAAGCCTTGCGCAGTACATCTCGCGGCCCCCCGGGGTCACTGAAGAAGATCCGCTACGAACCGTTCAAGGGCCGGGTGTTGTTCCACACGAAGTATTCAAACTACTTCAGACCAACGCTTGCGTTGGTTGAGAATTGTGCACCTGTTTGACGCGTTGGACTTCTTGGCCGAAGCTCCCGTGACGAAGCCGTCTGCGGCTTCGTCCAGCAGTTCGCGGCGCGAACTGCACAGCATTGTGCCGCCCCGGCGAGTCCAGCTGATCCGACGATACGGACTCTACTCATCGCGCACGAAAGGGCGCTGGCCCCAGATGCCGCACATTGCTGCTCGTGCACCTGAGGGCTGGCGAGCCTCACATCTGCCTGAAACTCCTGTTCAGGATGATCCCGGCTTCGAGCCTCTGGATGACGGCGAGGAAGTCACCGTCAACAACCGCAAGCGTGCATGGGCTCGGCTACTCGCGAAGGTCTACGAGATCGATCCGCTGGTGTGTCCCAAGTGCGGATGGGAGGATGAAGTGCAGTTTCGCGGTCGCGAAACTGCCGGCAGTTCGGCCAAGCCGAACTGCAGTCATCTGCGGTTATCCAGGATCCGATCGAGATACGCGACATCCTGGCTCACCTGGTCAAGACAGGGCGCGCACCGCGGGATTTCGATCCGGCGCTGCCGAACTGAAGTGTTCTCCTTTTCTGACCGGCGTTTCCGGCCGGGATAGCTACGCTCCGCTGGATCTGTATCCGTCCACGATTCGCCCGAATCTTACTGGAATGCCCTTGTGGCCAGCAAGAACCGCGAACTCCATCGGGACTTCAGTCGAGACTCACGCGCCCTCGTTTAGCGAAGTCCGGTTTCGAGCCCGGTTTTCAGCTTCCCGCCGGATAGGTTTTACTTCCATTTGCCGTGATGAGGCCGAACTCCGACCAACTCCCGTTGGCAATGGGAGTGGGGTAGCTGTAATTACCGTTGTCTGCTTGATGCGCTTCACCAGCAGATTACGGTATGGACTATAATCGGCAAGCCGGTTCTCGTAGGCAGACCTGGGCAACCGCCTGATAGACACAAGCATGAAGATCTCCGACACCGAGGAGATGAACCACATCGCGTTTGGCAAGGGGACGCTTCCGTTGGTGATCCTGCCGGGTGAATCACGGTGCCACCATGCATGGGACCTATGTTGGGGATGAGGCGCGCAGAACGTCGAAGGCCCGGTACTGACCGGCCGTCCCCTACCACACGACCGGGATGGTGACATCAATATCCGGGTTGTCCCGATCGATGCCGGGACTCTGTAGCTCGCCGGTCTGTCCCTGCACCCAATTGGAGACTTGCGTAATCAGCTCGTTCTTGGAGTAGCCCGCTATGTCGGCAAACACCCGATCCCAAGCAGCTCTCTGCTCTGGTGTCAGCGAGTCCAGATCGACCTCTTCTCCAATTCGTCCCAGAGCGAGCAGGATTCCTTGGGTGAAGAAACCGTTTTGGATCAGATCGGACTCATATGAGAACTGGTTCGCGCGGCTGGAGGACATCACGATGCTGCCGTTCACCTGCAGTATGTTGCGGAAGATGTAGCGGTTCCTGGTCCCGGTGTACCGGAATGGCATCGCTGTCGACTCCGCCTGAATGACTCGCAATCCTCTGGCCTGGGCACCTGTGGGCAGTCTGCTGCTCACCAGATGAAGCGTCTCCTCATCGGCCACTCCCGACTCACATGTATCAATGAGCATCACCCTTGTCCTGGCTGGAATACCGTCCAGGAGCTGCTCAAAATCGGTGAAGGGAAAGCCGGTGGCGCGGATGTCGTTGAGATTGGCTGCAGCGGGAACAAAGAAGTACTCCGGAGTTCCTTCGACAAGCTGAATACCGTGACCGGCAACCATCATAACCACCGTGTCTTCCACTCTGGTCTGGCTGAGGATCTCCCTGGCCTGCTCCATTGTGGCGGCATTGACCTGGGAGTCATAGAAGCCATAGCTACGGACAGTCGAGTAGTACTCGTGCGACATGAGATCGAAGGTATCTCTCATATCGGCAACATCTTTCGCGGCGTATTTGAGATCCAGTGAGTCGTCCTCATAGTCGGAGACGCCAAATCCGATGAAGATCAAATCTCCTGTCCTTGTCTCATCGCTGTGGAAATTGCGGACGACCTTCGCCGATTCCAGCCCGGCCGTATCCACACAGGAAAATTCCACCCGATTGTCGCCGGAAGAGAGGGGAACGGTGATTGAAACAACCGGCTCGACGATCTCTCTCCCCAACTCGCCCAGGATTGCAACGTTGTTCACCTCCACCTGGCAACGGTCAATGGGGAAACTCCCTCCTTCCATCCTGAGCGTAGCTGTGACCCCGTCGTCCAGCCGGATGATATCCTCCACATGTATCCCGGGGAGCCGCACGTCATTGGTCAGGTATGCCACCAAAGCATCATGGACCTGCCTGTTCTGGAGCAGAGAGTGCTGTTGCAGCACCGACAGACTGCTCCAGTCGGCTTCTCCGTTCCGCCATTCCTGAGTCGACGGGAGTGTTGCCCTCTCATCGTCGGTGAGTTGCATCAGGATATCGTCCGACAGTCGTCGAGGCAGCGGCGTGGAAAAAGGTTCCATCAGGGCGAGTCGGTAGAGGTACTTCCTGCGAAAGAACTGCTGCAGCGGCTCACCGCCGGCACCCATCCGCTCCAAAATCAGGTCGGGCCGATTTCGGTAGACTGCCTCCTGGTCCAGCGAAAGACTGTCAAGGCCTCGTGTGATACCGACCATCTGGAACCCATTGGCCGAGCAGTCGAAGTAGCCGTCATCGGTATAAACAAGCCATTGCTGGTCGAAGGAGAGAATATTGACGGCTTCCAGATTCTCCGTGTTGAGTACTCTGATGCTTCCGGCGTCGTACGCTGCAACGCAGTAGCGGCTGTCAGGAGAGAAGGCGACTTTGAGAATCGCCTGGTTGTCTCCCCCGGTACGAGTAATCTCGCGGCCGCTTGTCGTATCAATCAGCACCAGATCGCCGTTTGCATAGCCCAGAGCGCAGGTACCGTCGTCTGGGCTGATAGCGAGCGACGACACCAATCCTTCACGCCGAGGATACTGGACAGACCGGCCCGAGTGCTTCTCAACAACCCACAACTGGTCCGACGTGGTGGTGGCGTAGTAGCGACCTGATCCGACATCAATTTGTCCGGTGGGGGACAACGACTCAAGTGACTCTGTGTTACCGATTCCGGATACGGGGACTACCTTGCGGGGCTCCTGAGACCTTGTTGTGAAAGGGGTATATCCAAAGAAGAGGTGCCGGCCCCCGTCAATCTCCTGCAACCCAAGGGAGAGCCGTTCGGCGGCATACGTGGCCCTTCCGGCTTCTGTATCGTAAAGGACGAAGTACGGGTCGTCGAAGAAGTCCTCCTCCGCGAAGGTATACAGCAGATCCTCATCCAGAAAACCGAGTGATGAAGCGGGCGTAGTCCCATATTCATCGACGATCATCCAATCGACCTCCTGGAATGTCCGCGGATCGTAGAATCCGATCGATCCTTCTTCCTGGGAAACCGCCATCAGCGTGCCACTTGGATTCATCGCCAGGACGGAGCGAAACTGGGATCCGGTGCGGCAAGCATACATCTGGAGCGAGTAGGTCAGGGAGAAGGTCTCCAGGTCGAACAGCTTGACGGTGCCGTCCTGATACGCGGCGATCAGTCCTGAGCCGTCTGGAGTGAAAACGAAGTCCGTCGCGAAGGACAGATGGGGCAGCCGAACCGGCTGTACCCAGGTCCTGGTTTCCAGGTCGGCACGGATCAATCGACCGCTGACCTGTTCAGAGACGTAAGAAACCAGAGCGGTGTTCGCAAGGACGGTCCGTTTTCCCGGGAATCGCCTCTCAGGAATGTCCAGTTCTCCGGAATACGTCAGTTCGTCGGTCGTGAGATCGTAGATGAAGTACTCACTGCCGTTGGTAACGGTCAGGTATCTCTCCAGAATCAGTTTCGCCGAATCCGGCCACTCCGGTCCCTGCCCGATTCTGCGGGACGACTCCGGCTCGGTAGTCCAGAGCCGCACAAAACCGTCCATATTGACCGAACAGAACTCGCCGTCGGAGACGGGAACCAGCTCCATAATGGGTTTGCGCCCGTCCTCCTCGGGAATGGAGAGTTCCTCAATCACATCGCCGGTGTCTCTGCGGATTCGATATATCGAACTCAGACCGAACACCTCTTCGCCCATCATGTTGGCGGCCGCACCAGTACCGGCCAGAAGGTAGCTCTCCTGGGCGGGGAAGATCAGGGTCCTTACGGGGCCCAGGACAGAGGTTGTGTAGGAAATGTCACCGGAGTCCAGGTCGCAGGCCCATACGTAGCCGTCCTGGCTCCCGGTATCCCCCCCTCCGATGTAGGCAACACCGTCGTCGTAGATGACACAGTTAATCGGATCGGGTAGCTCAACCCTCTTCAGAAGACGTCCCGACTCCAGGTCCCAGACCATGAGCAGTCCGGTCTCGTCTCCGGAGACCAGCATTCTTTCCCCGTCGGCAAACGCCAGCGCATCAACCATGCCCGCATGCCCCGTCAAGGTTCTCAAGAGGGTGTTGGTTGTCAGGTTGTAGACCTTGATGGTCTGATCGAGTCCGCCGGTAACCAGATACTCATCATATTGGCTGACGGCCAGCGCTCCGATGCTGGCAGGCATACCGGTGTGAGTGCTCTGAATCACCAGTCTGGTCTCTTGGCCGAAGCCCGCAGCAAGCGAGCAAAGGAGCAGGAACACAGACATCAGCATCTTCTTCATCAGTACTTCCCTCGGAGAGTGTTCAATTGGCATTTCAATTGTCCTCCGTCTCATCACTCCACAGGAGCGCGTCGCCCGGGCCGGCGAAGCCTGCGGCCCTCCCGGTCGCGCTGCCCGCGGCATGGGTCCCCCCAATGCGAGCGGCCAAACTGTGGTCGACCTGTTCCAGCCGCGCCAGGGTCTGCCGGGATGCCTCATTGTGGCCCAGGTCGTTTTGCACCCGCGACAATCCGACAAGAACGTCGGGCCGATCCGGGTCAATCGTGTCAGCTGTCCGGTACTGATCCAGTGCGGAATCGAGATCCCCGGCCAGATAGTGCGCATTCGCCAGGTTCACCATCGCGGGAACGTAATCCACCCGAATGCTGAGCGCCTGATCGAAAGAGGAAATAGCCCGGTCGACTTCGCCATATCGGGCGTAGAGTATTCCCAAACGGTTGGGCAAGGCCGGGCTACCCGGGTTCGTCTCAATTCGTCGCAGGATGGGAGCCGACAATGTGTCGATCTGCTCATCAACGAACGACGCAAGTTCCAAGGAGAACGCATTGCTGATCCGGCCGCTGTCCGGAAGGTCAAGATCAATACTTCCAGGGAGTCCCACGGGTGGATAGGTCTCCCAGCCGCCGTGAATCGGATAGAATCCTGCCTGGCCAAGGGCACGACTCGCGTGCCACTGAGCGGCACCGGCCCGCCACGCAGCAAGAAAGCCTTCTCCGCGAAGGGTGACTTCCACAGGCACCCACGTTGTGTTTCCCACCAGAATCAGATCATCGGGATTGGCAATGACGCCCCGTGCTTCTTCGGCGGATACTCCCAGATCGAATGCAACGAAGATGTGCCCGGGAACGGTCACGAATGCGGTTTGAATACCGAGAGACTCAAGGAGGGCGCAAT
>DAOWMR010000236.1 GCA_030642995.1 Spirochaetales bacterium | reverse complement strand
GTCGGCAACGTGACCGATATCATCCGGAACTCCCCGCGCCCACTCCTGACCATTGCTGCCGCGATCATGCTCCTGCCGACCGCCGTGGCCGCTGAGCCGGGGGTTGTTGCCGCGCCCGGGGCCACCGATCACGCCCCGGCCACCCTGACCGATACACCGCTCTACCGGCTCCTGCCGGACGGCGTGTTTGAACGCTCGAGTGGCCGTGGAGGCGATTGGCGGCTTGTGGAGGGTTTGCCGGCCCGGGTGCTGCCCGCCCATCTCGCAGGGACTCCCCTACCGGTCACGGCCTTCGCCGTTGATCCCTCCAATCAGCGCCGCCTCCTCGCAGCGGTTGGCTCGCGACTCTTCCTCAGCACCACGGCCGGAACAACATGGACCGAGATTGAGGTTGGCGGGACGTTGAATCGATCTACCTACGTGACCGCCGCCGCATTCGATCCGGCTGCCCCTGACCGATGGATCCTCGGCACCTCGTACGACGGTCTCTACCTGACCGAAGACGGTGGTGAGAGCTGGACGGATATTACCGCCGACTGGACGATCGCGCCCCTCTACCTGGGCGCGGGCTTCTATGAGGAAATCGCGGGTCTGGAGATTGAGCCGGACGGCACGGTGATCGTGGAAGTCGGAATGGGCGGCGGGTTCGTCAGCCTGGACCTCGCCGGCCGGACGTCAACGCGGCTCCGGCCGCTCGTCGATGGTATGAGCGCTTACCGGGCGCCCACCGACCGCCCGAACAACCACGCCTCCGGCACCGGCCCCGGGGGGGCGGTGGGAACGACCGCTCCAGACCCCATCGCCGCTCGACGGGCCCTCGCCGCCGACCGGACAGGTATCTACGTGGCCGCGCCCAATGCGTCCAATAGTCGATTGCCGGAGTACTTCGACTACATCGAGCGACATGGGTTCAATTCAATCGTGGTAGATCTCAAGGACGACTACGGCCGGGTCACCTACGACACAACCCTGGATCTGCCGCGGCGGATCGGCGCGGTTGAACCGTTCGTGGATCTCCCGTCCCTCATTCGTATGGCTCGGGAGCGAGATGTGTATGTCATTGCGCGGATCGTTCTCTTCAAGGACAGACGGCTCTACGGATACGACGGCAATCGATTTGCACTCTGGGACTCCGCACGGGACCAGCCCTGGGGCGTCTTCCGAACGGTCACCGACGAGGAGACCGAGGAACAACGTGTCGTCCAGGTGGAACACTGGGTGGACCCCTACTCTCCGGAAGTGTGGGAGTACAACGTGTCCATTGCCGAGGAGGCGGTATCCCTCGGTGTGGACGAGATCCAGTTCGACTACATCCGTTTTCCGTCCGACGGCAATACCGGGACAATTGTGAGCAGATTTGCGCCCGACGGTGCTGACCGGGTGGAAGCTCTTGAGGCCTTTCTCGCACTGGCGCGGGAGCGACTGGACGTGCCCATCGGCATTGATGTGTTCGGGTTCAACGCATGGTCTCGGATGAGCTATCTGGGACAGGATATTGCGCGGCTCGCCGCCTATGTGGACGTGATCAGTCCCATGTTCTATCCATCCCACTTTGCGCTCTCCTTCCTTCCGGACCTTTCCTACCTGGACCGGAGCCGGGTGATCTACGAGAACGGAACCCGCCGGGCGCGTGAGATTACCGCGAGATCCGCCGGCGACTCGATTCTCATCCGTCCCTACATTCAAGCTTTCCTCATCGGGCCCGAGCTGGAATACGAGGTTCCCACCTACCTTCGCTACCTCCAGCTGCAGCTGGAGGGGGCCGCGGATGCCGCCGCAGACGGCTACACCCTGTGGAACGCCTCGGGTCGGTACTACATGCTCCCCTGACGTGCTATAGTCCATTTTCATGCGGATGGTCACGGAATGGTCGCGTCGGATCACTGATTCCGTAGAGACCGTTTTCTTCGGCAAGCACGAAGTCATCGAGAAGTTGCTCGTGGCGCTTCTCTGCCGCGGGCATGTGCTCCTGGAGGATGTGCCGGGCGTCGGCAAGACAATCCTTGCTCGAGCGCTTGCATCCAGCCTGGGCGGAGAGTTCTCCCGCATTCAGTGCACCCCGGACCTTCTCCCGGCGGATATCCTTGGTGTTTCGGTCTACAACCCCAACAACGGGTCCTTTGCCTTCCGCGAAGGACCGATCATGGCAAACATCGTTCTCGTTGACGAGATCAACCGTGCCACGCCGCGCACCCAGTCCGCTCTCCTGGAGGCGACCGGTGAAGGTCAGGTAAGCATTGAAGGGAAGCAACGAAAACTGCCCGAACCGTTCTTTCTGATCGCCACGGAGAACCCGGTTGAGTTTGAAGGAACCTTCCCACTGCCGGAAGCGCAGAAGGATCGGTTCCTGCTCTCTCTGACCGTTGGCTATCCGGAGCGCGAGACCGAACAGCACATCATGGAAAGCCAGCGTCGGCTCACCCACCCGGTGAACGATCTCTCGGCCGTCACCGACCTCTCGGGCATCCCTGAGCTGCAGAAACAGGTGGTCTCCGTCCACGTGGAACAGAGCGTGATGGACTATATGAGCGCGCTCGTTGAAGCGAGCAGATCGCACCAACACGTACGGATTGGCGTGAGTCCCCGCGGCACCCTCGCGCTCTACAAGGCAAGCCAGGCGCTCGCGGCGGTGCGGGGTCGGGATTACGTGGTCCCTGAAGACGTCAAGGAACTGTGCCGGCCCGTGTTTGAAAAGCGGCTCATCATGGCAAGTCAGGCGGTCATTCGCGGGATCACCGCTGATTCGGTGATCGCCTCCATCCTCGATTCAACTCCGGCGCCGGTGCTGCCGGATCCCAATCGAGGATCGATGCGATGACCAGCCCGGGGAAGGGCACGGCGATCACTCTCACCGTTGTCGGACTCTTCCTCGTCCTCTTCTTCCCCTTCTACGCGATCCAATGGATCGGGTACGCCGTCGTTCTCGTCGTTGTCCTCAGCTACCTCTACTCGAGGATCATACGGGGCGGCCTCTCCGTAGAACGGGCGCCCATGGATCTGGTGATCTATCGATATCAGAACGCCACGGTATCCATCAGGATTGCCAATCAGACCGTGCTTCCTATTCCTCATCTGGTGGTCGGCGACAATCCTGGAACGCTCTACTCGGGCTACGAAAACATCCGGCTCCTGAGTCTTGGGCCGGGTGAGCGGCGTTTGCTTGACTACCGGATCCGGGGCATGAACCGCGGCAGCTATCGCATTGGACCCATCAGCGTTCGCTACAGTGACCCGCTCGGGTTCTTTCCGGTCTCCGCGACCGTCCCCGCCGAAATCCGGCTGATCGTATATCCGTCCATCCTGCCTGTCCGCGTACCGATGAATGCCGGGCTTCCGGCCGGAACAATTACCGCAGCGAACCGGATCTACGAAGACCCTACCAGATATCGATCCGTGCGCGAGTACGTCCCGGGAGATGAGATGCGGCGAATCAACTGGAAAGTCAGCGCACGCACCGGCCGCCTGCACTCGAACGAGTGGTTGCCCACCATCAATTTCCCGGTGATGGTCCTCCTCAACCTCACCGCCGACGACTATGAGCTGCGGCAGCGCTACCACCACATGGAGCGCACGATTGATGCCGCCGCCAGCCTGGTTCACCACCTTGCCGTACGCGGCCAGTCTATCGGTCTGGGGTCCACCGGAACGCTCAAGGCGGATGAGCAGGCAGTGATGCCATGGATTCCGATTGCCGCCGGTCCGCAACGAGCAGTGAGCGTCCTCCAGACCCTGGCCCAGCTGCAACCGAACGAACAACCGGTCGCAACAGCCGGTCCGGATCGCTCCCCGGATGTGGTCTCCTTCTTCCTGGAGCACGGATCGGTATCATTCGGAACCCGGGTTTTCTACCTGGGACCGCCGCTGGCGTCGGACCGCATGGCCGCCCTGCTCACGAGCGTGGGAGACCGGACGCTCATCCGGCTCCACTACACCGACGAGGGTGTGACCGACCGCCAAACCCTTCCTGTGGAGTCGGTGAAATTGTGGCGCATCACGGAGTTCGGAGATGAAGTCTTCGTCCCCCAGACCTGAGCTCTTCCGCGCGCTGTTGCATCCGGCCCTCAGCGTAGCGGTCTCTACGAGTGGTGTCCTGGCGGCTCTGTTGTTGACGGCTCAACTGGCGGGCGCCTCGGGCCCGCGAGGCCTGACCGTTGCCGTGGTGGTCGTTGCCCCATTGGTGGAGGCAAGCGTAGGGAACATCCTCTATGCCGAGCGAGCGGGGATTGGAAATCGCGTGCGTGAACTCGTCATCTATCTTCTTCTGGCGTATGCGGTGTTCTCACTGATCCGCCCCGGCCCTTTCGCGGCTCGCTTTGTGCCGTCGGTCCAGCAGATCCCACCGGTCCTCGCCGCAGGCATTGCCTGGCTGCTTGCCTTTGGCATCCATAATCGACTTCGCGGGAGGGAGGGCCTTCTGCGGACATTCCACGGTAAGCACGGAGAATCTCTTCGGCACGCTCTGATTGATCGACAGCATGATATGGCCCTGACGGTTCGGGAGCTCAGGCGGGTCCGGGGAACGGTGGCGGGTGGATTTCTGTTCCTCTCCGGGCTGGCCATCATTACGGCCACGGGCATCTTCGCCACCAGCGATCTGCCGGCATCGTCCCCGGGGTTCATCCTCCTCTGTGTGAACGGTGCGGTGAGCGCCCTCGCCATCGGCGCACTCAACACATTCATTGACGAGTACGAGGTTAATGGTGTGGGCTTGAGCGTTCCGTTCCGCTTTCAGCGGCGGAGATTGGTTGCCGGCCTGGCCGTGGTGGTCGTGGCCCTGGTCGGCGCGACCGTGTTGAGTCGTCGGGAGAGCCTGCTTCCCCTGGAGAGCCTTGCTGCATTCTTCCGATGGTTTGGCGGGCTGTTCGACCGGGAACGCTTGCCGCCCCTCCCTCAAACCACCACGGAATTCACCCAATCGTCGCAGTACGAGATGCTCCGCCAGATGATGGGCGATATTGAACCAACTGTACCGCCGCTCTGGCTCCGACTGCTGGCCGAACTCCTTCGCCGTCTGGTTGTTGCAGTCGTCGCGTCGGTAATCGCGGTTCTGATCTTCGGTCCGCTCTTCTCCCCGGCGTTCCGCACCGGACTGAAACAGATCCGCCCGGGCCGGATACTCAAGGGCTTCATATCTCGATTCCTCCGACAAACCACCGTCCTTGCCCGATGGTTCCGTACCCGCCTGCGACGAGCGCTCCGCGGGCGACGCAAGAGGGGCCATGACCCCG
>DAOWMR010000466.1 GCA_030642995.1 Spirochaetales bacterium | reverse complement strand
CATGGATGGCCACTTCGTACCCAACCTCACCTTCGGCCCGCTCATGGTGAGGTCGCTCAGCCCCCACTGCAGCATTCCGCTGGACGCGCATCTGATGGTCACCGACCCGGACCTCTTCCTGGATGATCTTGCGGAGGCAAAGGTGGCGCGGATCGCGGTCCACATCGAAACCTGCGATCACCTCCAGCGAACCCTCAGTCGAATCCGTGGTGCGGGCATCGAGGCCGGGATCTCCATCAATCCGGCCACCGCGCTGGGTCAGCTCGAGGACGCTCTGCCCTGGGTCGATTTTGTTCTCGTCATGTCGGTCAATCCCGGTTTTGGTGGACAAGATTTCATCCCCGAGAGCCTCGGCAAGATCCGGCGATTACGGCAGATGACCGAAATGCACGACCTGGATATCGCGGTCGACGGGGGAGTTTGCGGGGAAAATGCCGCCGCCCTGGTCGCGGCCGGAGCCTCGACCTTGATTGCCGGATCGGCAATCTTCGGCGCGGCCGACAGAGCACGCGCACTCGCGGATCTCCGCTCCGCGGCTCAGTCCGGGGCTGTCCAATGACCATTGCACAACGATGTGGGTGTCTTTTCGTCGCTGCCCTGATTGTCCTTGCAGGCTGTTCGAGCGGCCATAGAAAACAGGGCCAGATCCTGGATGAGCTGGCAAACCTCGACAAGGAAACCATCTTCGAGCGGGCTGAGCAGCTCTACTCGGAGAAGGAATACCAAAAGGCGCGGGAACTTTTCGCGTTTGTATATGACAGCTTCCCAAACGACCCTCTCGGTCACAAGGCCGCCTTGCGCGTGGCCGACACATACTCGGTCAAGAAGGATGTGACCAGTCTCACAGAAGCCCGGCTTCGTTACCGCGATTTCGCCAACCGTTACCCCAACGATCCGGATCGTGATTACGCCTTGCTCATGGTCGGTCACACCTACTCGGCCCGCAAGCTCCGGCCGGATCGGGATCTGAGCGATATTCAGCAGGCATTGGGGGCATATCAACAGCTCGTCAACCTCTATCCGAACTCGCGATACATGTCCGAGGCAGAGGATAGGATGAACGATCTCAACGAGTTGCTCGCCCAGCACGAGTGGATTGTTGCGCATTTTTATATGCGAAATAATAAATACGTTGGCGCCCTGTGGCGACTCGAAAATATTCGGGAAAACTATCCCAATTACTCTCAGATCAGCACCGTCAACGAAAAGATTACGGAGATGGAAACAGCCATTGAAGAGCGCAATGCCAGTTGGAAAAAGCATCTCGAAGAATTGAAAAAAGCGGCCGAGGATTGACGGATGACCTGCCCATAGGTTAACCTCAGATAGTGGTTTATCTACTGGGGAGAGGGGTTATGAACGTCAAGATTCGGATTGCAATTCTCGCCATTTTCCTTCCCGTGATGGTTGCGGCGCAGTCAGTCGCACCGCCTCCGCAGCCGCTACATCTGGTCGACAACCACTGGACACCCTACGATCCACCGACGGACTTTCCGGAAGGAGCGATGGTCCACACCATCGTCAAGGGCGACACCCTGTGGGATTTGGCGTCCCACTATCTGGGCGACCCCTTCCTGTGGCCTCAGATCTGGGAACGTAACCCGTACATCAAGGATTCACACTGGATCTATCCCGGAGACCCCCTTGTGATCGATCTCGCGGTCCAGGAGGCGCCGGTAGCGGAGACCCCCGTGGCGGTGGACGAGACCGTGGTCTCCGAGTACGGCGAGGATTTCGGCGGGGTCGAGGGGGAGATGCCCCACCAGCTGGGCAGCTCGGCCGATGTCTATTGTTTTGCCAAGCTGGTGAACGACGAGAGCATCTTCACCCTCGAGATAGCTTCCGGTGAGCGGATCTTGACCCAGACCGAGTACAGCGAGGGTGACGTCGTGTACCTCGACGGCGGCGTTGCGCAGGGGGTGCAGGCCGGCGACCGGTTCTCTATTCTCCACCACATTCGCAAGCTTCGGCATCCGGTGTCGAACTCCCACCTCGGTGTCATCTACCAGCAGGTTGGACAGCTCAAGGTGCTGTGCGCCCAGGAGAACACCTCGATTGCCGAGATCACCTTGGCCTGCGATCCGATCGTCATCGGCGATGTTCTCGAACCGTTCGCTCCGATTCCGGTGCCTCTGGTCATCGACCCCGACCGCACCGATCGCTGCGATGAGCCAAACGGCAAGCCGCTCGGCTACATCACCTTCAACCGGGACGACCAGATGGATATCGGCACCTACTGGATGGTCTTCATCGATCTCGGCGCGGCGGACGGCGTCTATCCAGGAACTTTCACGACGGTATTCCGCCCCAACCCGGTCAAGGGCATGCCGCGGCTGGTGGTGGCCGAGCTCGGGGTCCTCACCGTCGGTGAGCATTACTCCACCGCGCTGGTAACCTACGCTTGGCAGGCTCTCAACGTGGGGGATCGAGTCGAAATCAAGT
>DAOWMR010000290.1 GCA_030642995.1 Spirochaetales bacterium | reverse complement strand
TGTTTCTGAACTCTTATGGTGCGGTGTTTGTCAAACAGTTGGCGCCCGGAGAACATTACATCCTTGATACCGGTCACCTGGTGGCTTACGAAGATTCGGCCGGCTACACCCTCCGAAAGGCTGCAAAGGGCCTTTTCTCGACTCTGGCATCCGGAGAAGGACTTGTATGTGATTTTACCGGTCCTGGAAAGGTCTGGGTGCAGACTCGCAACCTGAAAGGCTTTGTCGGTCTGATTGCCAGCCTGATGCCAAAGCAGAACTGATCGGCTGAAGCGCATGGCGCTTCAGCCCGGAGTTTGAGCCAACGCCGAGAACGAGAGCGAAACGACCACCGGCTCAAACTCCATGGGTGGTGCACCTCTCCCCGGCAGTTCGAATCCGCCCTGCATGAAATGCGTAGCGTTGCTGGTGTGGAGTTTGTGACAGCCTGCGGCTGCCTTCATGTCGTGGGCTGCGTCACAATACTCCGGATTCAAAGAAGGCGATCCGTTATGGATCACCTTCTTTGAATCGGGCTGGGCGGATTCGAACCGCCGACCTCTCGGCCCCGAACCGAGCACGCTACCAGCTGCGCTACAGCCCGAAAAAAACGGCCCCGAAGGGCCGACGGAGCGGGAGCGACGGGGATTGAACCCGCGACCTCCGGCTTGACAGGCCGGCGCGATAAACCAACTTCGCTACGCCCCCGTGAGTGAAACTGCAATATATCGACGGCCAATTCCGTTGTCAAGATATTGGGGCCTCCGCACCTTGACCGATGGACATTCATGGTTGATCATGAGAAGCAGAGGAAAATATGCGACTATTCGTTGCTGGTCTGGCGCTTCTCCTTTTCAGCAACCTTGGACTCCTTGCACAGGAACCGGTCACCCCGGCAGCGTACGACTTGATTGTTGGACCACGGATCGGCATCTCGTACGTCTTCACCTCGGCCAAGGAGTTCACGGACGCGATCAATGAACGACGGGATGAAGAGGGGAGCTATGTGCCGTTAATGTCGGTTTTCGGCGTCGCAGCCGAACAGCGGCTTCTCCTGGGTGAAACCACCAGTCACTTCGCGGCACAGGAACTTCTTCTCCTGACCGGGATGGAGCAATCCCTGGCACTGCTCAGCGGTAGTTTCCTGATGGGTTACCGCGATGCGATGGGCTTGGAGGCGGGCTTTGGTCCTACCATGAGTCCCACCGGGATGGGCGTAGTCATTGCCGTGGGGTGGACCATCACCTACCGTGGGGTCTACATTCCCATTGACCTCAGCTTCGTGCTGCCCAACAGGCAGCGCCCTGCCAACGTCGCGCTGACCACCGGGTTCAATTTCGTCCTCAAGTCCGTCAATTAGGAACAGACGGCCCGCAAGGTCCCGGGAAACGCCCCCGCCCTACTCCATCTGCTCGAGGTGCTCGGATTCGCTCTCCTCCGCGAGCCTCAACTTTCCTGCAGCCACCATCTTCCGTAGCCGAGCACCATTGCATTGCCAAATTCCACTCACATTGACATTCCACGCTCTGCGGTGTTAGGTTGTCGGGACTTACTAAACCACCATTGGCGGGCACCGAAAGCCGTGTCTGCTACTCACACGAGAGCACTGATGAAGCAATCCAAAGAAGAAAAGCAGCCTCACGTAGAAAAGCACCACCGCTCACTCGGGAAGACGTTAACGTACGTCTTTACTATTGCCATTCTGCTGATCATTGCCGTGACGTTCGTTGGCGCGCCTGCGTTGGGTGGCGTCGCCCGTTCAGGACACGCCGTATTCGGCGAGTACGCAGGTGAGGAAATAGTCGTTTCGTCGGGCAACTACTTCGAACGCTCCTTTCAGGCCTGGGCGAACTACGTTCAGCAGTCCGGGCAGGAAATCACCGACCAGGTCCACTATCAGGTGTGGCGCCTGGCTTATGACGACACTGTGCGTCACACAGCTCTGCTCGTGAACGCACGAAACTCCGGAGTCGATGTCTCTTCCAATGCGGTGGATATGGCCATCGCCCAGTCGCCCGAGTTCCAGGTGGACGGTCGGTTCAGCCCCGACAGGTTCAATTCAATGTCCAGCATCGAAATGCTGGCGCTACGTGAGTTGTTGCAGGAAGGCCGCATTGCCGAACAGGTCAACAGCGATCTTGTCGCTCGTTTGAACTACTCTGAAGCCGAAATTGATTTCATTCTCGGTATGGCATCGCCCGAACGCCGGTTTCAATTCGTCCAGTTCGGGTTTGACTCCTTCCCTGATTCCGAAGTTGTCGCCTATGGCGAGGAGAACCGGCAGCGATTCAGCCGGATCAATATCTCCCAGATTACAATCGATTCAAGCGAATCGGACGCCGAAAGTATTCGCGGCCAAGCGGTAGACCGCGCGGTGAGCTTTGAGGATCTTGCGAGGAACCAGAGCAAGGACGAGTTCTCCGAGGACGGTGGTGATCGCGGCTGGGTTTACTATTGGGACCTTGAGTTTGACTTTGAAGACGTTGCACTCGTCGAGGAGTTGTTCACACTGGCCGAAGGCGAGATTAGCCCGGTGTACCAAATGGGCAACCGGTGGAGAATCTACACCGTCAACGAAGCCCCGATTGATCCCGACTATACTGACGTTGAAGCCGTGAATGATGTACGCAACTATCTCACCACCTTTGAGCGAGGACTCGTTGAGGACCACTTGCGGGCTGAGGCTGATGTATTTGTGCAGAACGCGCAGGCCGACGGATTCCTCGGCGCTGCGGTGACTGCGGACCAACTCCCGCAACTCACCGAGTACTTCCCGGTGAACTACGGGAACCTCTCCTACTTCCCGAGCGTGAGCTCACCGTCCAATGCGGTCATCGGCTCGACCGGGGCCTATCGGGAGGAGTTCCTCCAGCAGCTCTTCGCTCTCGAACTCGGGGAAATATCGGGCCCGATCGTTGTCTATGACTATGTCTTTGTCTTTGAATTAGACGGAGTTCGCGAACTGACTCCTGACCGTCTTGAGGAACTCTCCGTCGCGCTACCGGGTCAGATGGCCCAGCAAAGCCGCACCGATCCCGCCTATCAGGTCGTGGATCAAAGCCTCCATACCGACAACTTCCACGTGACCTACTCGAGAGTCTTTCTCGGACAGTAGGGTGGAACGTGCCGACCTGTCGTTGGTAGAAACCTCTGACGGTCTACAGGTTGTTTTCGACGGCCGGGCGTTGTACGACGACCGGCCTGCCTCGAGCGCGACGCGCAAGGCACAGGCACTCCCCGTACAAGCACAAACCCTCTATCTCCTCGCCTCACCGGTGGCTTGGCACGGAGTAGCTGAGCTGCTGTCCCGGCTCCCCGATGACAGTGCAGTCCTCGCTGTTGAAGCGGATCCTGTTCTCTTTGAGCTGAGCCGACGACTCCAGCCGGCCGAACTATCCGGCCCCGCCGTGAGGTTTTCTGCGGCAGATCCAGAATCAATACGCACGGCGCTTACCGGCTCGTCTACGGCTCGAGCAGGGCTCAGTCGGTTCCGTCGCGTCAGGGAGATCACTTTCTGTCGAGGAGCTCTCCTCAACCGGCCCCGTTATCGTGAAATTCGAGAAGAGCTGGACCGGGACATCCGGATTCTCTGGCAGAACCGGCTGACCCTTTCTGCCATGGGTCGATTGTGGGTTGCCAATGTGATCCGAAATCTTCCACGCCTCGCTGATGCTGCGGAGCTGCCGACGCTCCACGGACCCGTGATCGTTTGCGGGGCAGGACCGTCCCTCTCGGCTTCCATCCCCCTTCTCCAGGCCGACCGTCGTACGCTCACCATTCTTGCCGTGGATACTGCACTGCCGTCGCTCGTGCAGAGCGGCGTTACACCGGACTTTGTTATCGCAATTGAAGGACAACTTGCGAATATCTATGACTTCCTGCCGGTTGGCAAACGCGACTACACCCTCGTGGCCGATCTCAGTTCCGCGCCATCGGTCGTTGAGCTGCACGACCCGCAGCGTATTGCCTGGGTCAGCTCCCGATTTGCCGAAATTGGCCTCCTGGACCGGATTCTGGCTGCCGGCCTGCCGCTGCGTGCAATCCCTCCGCTCGGCTCGGTCGGCGTTGCGGCTGCTCACATCGCCTTTACACTGACCGACGGCCCGGTTCTGTTCACCGGCCTTGACTTTGCATTCCGGTCCGGAACTCACGCGAGGGGCGCACCGGCCCATCTTTCGCAGCTCATCAGGGACCGGCTCTTACACTGCGCTCCTCCGCCTGACCTTGCCGGGAAATGGCTGGAGAGGCAAGGTACCGATGGGCGACCGATCATCACCACAATGACCATGATTGGCTACGCTGAGCAGTTGGCGGCGCTCGTGATGGCCGAGGATCGGCCCGCCGACAAGGGGCCCGGCGAGCCACGCCCGATTGCGAC
>DAOWMR010000342.1 GCA_030642995.1 Spirochaetales bacterium | reverse complement strand
GAACGGAAGGTGAAGTAGCCACCTACCGCATCCGCCCATTCGGCAATGGAGCGACTGGTCATCTCGGAATCCGAAGCGATGAGCTGGAACGTGACGCTGATCGCAAGAGTCGCCCGAGGCGTACTCACCTCTGCCACCACAACCTCGCCAAGGATACACAGCAGGGCGGCTACCAGCATGACTATGCGGGGTTTCATTCGGCGCCTCCGGCAACTGCCGCCAGGATGTCATTCAACCGAGAGTCCTTCGCATCCGAGGTCGGGAGGAACGCTTCAACAACGATGAGGTCATCGTCCCGACTGTGTACCAGCACGAGGTAGTAGAACGGCGCGGTATCCTTGCTCTCCAGGAGCACTCCGCGATACTCGCCCGACTCGACCGGTTCTGCGTATCGATAGAATGGCCCGAGGTGATAGATGAGTGCCGACTGCCAGAACTCTTCATCTCCGAACGGTTCGTTGGTCACCGCCCCGGCGCGGAACTGCGTTCCGTCGGCAGCCTCGGCAAAGAGCCATGGGCCGGAATCAAAGACCGCGAACGATTCGTCGGGCGTGATCAGGATGTCACTGCCGGCGGCAGATGTCGTGAACTCCAGCGGGGAAAGCGCCGCAATCCACCAGAACGGAATCTCCTGGCGGGCTATCTGGGAAACCTGAATTCGAGAAATGAGCTGGATGGTGATCCGTGAGAATCGAATGAGTTGATCGAGCGACCCCAGAGCCGAGCGCAGTTGCTCGATCTCTTCGGTCAGCCTGCGGATGTCGCGGAGTATTGCCACGCGCTCATCAGGGTCTTCCGCCTGCTCCAGCAGCTGGAGAAGCCGTTCCCGCGACGCCTCACTGATTCGGAGCCGCCGCTCAAGGTCAAAGAACTGATCGGTGACGTCGGAAGTCCGGACAGCGCGGGACCGAACCTCCCCGGTTTCCTCGATTGCCTCAAGGATCGGATCAAACCGCTCGGCAGGCACGCGGACGACAAGGTAGTCAGCTCGGGACGACTCCACGTAGCCTCCCGCGGTTTCGACAATGCCGATTATCTCATCCCGCGATTCCGCTACGCTCGCAACCACCAGATCAAGGTCTGCGGAGTAGACCCGCAGGCGCTCGGATGGTTCTGATTCCTCGGCATCCGGCTCCGCCGGTGGCTCGCCTGGCAGAGCACCGCCGGCGGTTGTTTGGGCAATACCACTACCCGCAGGGCTCGCAGGCACGGACCCTGCGGGCGCGGACCGTTCGGCCGCCGCCATGGGCAGCGCACCGTCGGCACCCGCCCCGAAACTGTCTTCGTCGTACTCGATGTAGCCGTCGTCGGCGTAGGCGGCCGACTCTGCCATACCGCCCAGGCTGAAGCAAGAACCAAGGATCAGTACGACACCGATTACGAGCAAACCCGCCAACAGCCGCGTGACGGCGGCGATAACTGTCCTCGTACTATTCATCACCGCTGATTATACACTACCGAATCACTCTGTGAAGGCTGATCCAAGGCAATGAGGGCAGCCAACAAGAGGAATCTGAATCGTTCGAGTGAGAGCAGCGTCGCGTCCGAGAGCGATTCCCGAAGGATTGAGGCGACGCTGATCATGCCAACCGTGATCTCGCGGCCGGTGAGGTAGTGCTCCACCAGTTCCCGAAGCTCGGATCCTTCGGCGTCAATCGCCGCGGCAAAGGCCGCGGCAAACCTGGCGGTTTCCTCGGATGCTTCGGCGGCAGCGTCCACGAGGGACCGCAACCCTTCGCGCGGCTCATCGAGGAACTCGAGGTACAACGCGTAGAACCAATCGAAGAAGCCGAGCAAGCGCGCACAACTCAGAATATACTCATCCCGCTGGAACGGCTCCTCCGTCCCGGACAGCGCGCGGAGAATGAGCGGCAGAGAGCGAACGCTGCCGAGCGTCTCAAGCGCCTTCACGGCGTAAATGGCAACGCGCGCGTTGGGGGTGGTCTCAAGCTGTTCCTCAAGGCGCGGGATGCTCGTCCGGTCCCCGAGTTGTGCCAGCGCAAGCATAGCCTTGGCAGAGACAAGGTAGTCGGGCGAGGTAACCGAGTCCCGGAGGAGAGGGATTGCACGGCGGACCCGGGCCGCTCCAAGCAGCTCCACCGCAAGTTGCGCAGTCGTGAACATGTGGTTCCGCACATCGGTCATCAGGAGGTCCTCAACCACGCGCGTCAGTGGTGCATCCCGCAGCGCATTGAGCGCTTCCATCCGGATCAACAGGCTCGGTGACTGGATCCGGTGGGACAACTCGTCCACCGTGAGCACGGAGGTTGACTGCCGGAGGGCGCGGACCGCCATCTGTTCTTCCGGCTCGGTTCGTGATCGCTGCAGCCGGTTGAGGAGCCTGATCGCTCTGAGATCACGAGGCGATACCAGAATGCCGAGCGCGTCGGGCATCGGCATGGAACCGACGTCGTCAAGACGCAGGATTGCCACGACTGCGAATACGGTGATCACGGCGGCAACACCGAAGTAGATGGAGAACGGCAAGGTCGCGTGTGACGGGAACAGATGCTGGAGACCGGACAGGAAGAGACCGCCGAGGATGCTTCCCAGCGTGCCCGCCACACCGCTTCCGAGACCGAACACGATCCCGAAATCGAGTCTCACCTCGGCTCCGGTGATGGAGTAGAAGTAGCTGTCCGCGGCTGTGAAGATCCCAAATCGACCCATGGCAAAGAAGAAATAGACCAGCGCCGGAAAGAGCGCGACCCAGACTCCACCCACCGGAGGAGCTATCGCGACCGGAACGAGTATGAGTGCAAAGACAGCGGCAAACGCGAAGAGGAGTGGCTTTGCACCCGTCCGATCGATGACCGCGCGGGAGAGTATCGCCATTGCGGCCGCGCCCACCGAACCTGCAACGGCGAATACGACAATCGATTGGTCCCCATATCCATAGATCTGCTTGAAGTACACGATGAGAAACGCCTCGGCCATGGCACCTACGAAGACCGCAATCATGTTGACGACGGTCAGCCGACGAAAGGTCCGGCTGCGGAATGCTCGCTTCAACCCATCTGTGAATCGTGCGTCAAACCCGTGCCCGGCCTCCTCAGGCTCGGGCAGTCGGAGGATGAAGGAGGCGGCTACGAAACCTGCGAGAATTCCAATCGCAAGAAGCAGCGTGTACCGACCGAGTGCCGACTCCGGTCCGAGGAGCCACGCCATGACCAGACCGGTACCAATTGCGCCCAGATGGCTGATGAGCTGTTGGTTGGAGATGAAACTCCCGCGCTCCCGCTGCGGCGGGATTTCGCCCACAATCGGCTTGATTGCGGTGAGCCCAATTCCTTTCGAGATGTTGAATGCAAAAGCGCTGAGGCCCACTATGGCAAGCACCAACTGGGGATGCTCGCGAATCCCCGGCAGAGCGGTGAAGAGGACCGGCGCCATTGCCAGGTAGCGTACCACCCAGAAGTACCCGAACAGTTTGACCGCACCGAATCGTCGGATCAGGCTCCGACCAATGAGACTGAAAATGAAGGTGACTGATACGAGGCGGCAATGAGACCCACGAGTACGTTACCGGCCCCCAGCCGGAGTGCGTAGAGAATGATGATATTGCCGGCAAGGAAGTTGAAGGAGATGACATTGAGGATGCTGAACCGATAGTGGTTGGCCATGGCCCGCCGGCGCGGTGTCTTCCTCCACTGCATGACCGGACGATTGTATGTGAGATCGGCACTTATGTGCCACCCACCGACGGGGTGGCTACCCAGGGCAAACGCACATAGATATTCATAGTGGGTGCTTGCGCATGCAAGAAGGGCCCGGTGCTGGTCCTCGCCGGGCT
>DAOWMR010000067.1 GCA_030642995.1 Spirochaetales bacterium | reverse complement strand
TGCGAAACTCGACTATCGTTTCCACTTCACCATTGCGTTGCGGAGCGGCAATCTCGTCTATCCTATGTTGATGAACACATTCAAATCGATCTATATGACCCTTCTGGAACGGTTCTTCACAAAGCCTGAGGTGGTTGATCGCGTTCACCGATTCCGGCGGGAGCTGCTTGAAGCAATTGGCGCCGGTGATTCGGACGGGGCCCGGCGGCTGATGCGGACCCTCAGCGAGATCAGTTCGTATGAGTGAGCAGAACGGGCGCCCACGCCGACGACCGGCTCCCCGGCCGTCGGTCACCCCGGCCGGGGTTCGCAGGGTCCGGCGTCGGCTGAGACGCGGCGGTCTCGGGTCGCTTGGCTGCGACGCCCTGAACGGCGCCGTCCACCTCACCGGCGTTGTGGGACGGTGGGACGATCGGATCCGCGCGGGATACATCGCCGCCTCGGTGAGATGCCGAGGAGTTGTGAACGATATTGCCGTGAGCGGCATCACTGAACCCGCGATGACGGTTCCTCGGGTGACGGACGAGAGCCTGGCAGGCAAGGCGTACGATATCGTTGTTGTGGGGGCCGGCGTTGTCGGGTGCGCGATCGCCCGGGAGCTTTCACGCTTCGATCTGCGAATCGCCGTCCTTGAGAAGGAAGACGACGTGGGCGTACACGCCTCCAGTCGCAACGACGGAATGATCCACCCGGGTTTTGCGCCACCCCCGGGCACTCTCAAGGCGTGGTTCAACGCGACCGGCAATCGAATGTACGGGGATCTGGCCCGGGAGCTTGGTTTTCAATTTGACCGCGTGGGCTCCATTGTTCTGTTCCGTTCCTGGTGGCTTCGTCTCCTGCTTCCCATCATGCGGCTCCGGGCACACCAGAACGGCGTGGACTCCCCGCGTGTTCTGACGCGTGGAGGGGTGAGCAGGCTTGAACCGAACGTAACCGCCCGACAGCACGGGGGCCTGCAATTTCTGAGCACCGGCATCGTGAATCCGTTTGAAGTCACAATCGCGTTCGCCGAAAACGCGGTGCAGAACGGTGTTGAGTTTCACTTCGAGACTGTCCTTACCGGTGTTGAACTTGAGATGTCGGGCGAACGCCGGCAAATCAGGAGCATCCGGACTAACCGCGGCGTGATTACCGCGGGGGCGGTGGTCAACGCGGCAGGGAGCTGGGCCGATGCCGTGGCGTCCCTTGCCGACGATCGCTTCTTCACCATCCACGGGCGACGAGGGGTTGATGCGGTTCTGGACAAGCAGTTGAGTTCCACTCAACACCATGCCCTCAGCATGCCGGATCTCCTCGGTTCGGGTCGTACCCACAGCAAGGGTGGGGGACTGATTCCCTCCATTGACGGGAATCTCATTGCCGGGCCCACCGCGGAGGAGACACCTGACCGCGAGAACTACGCCACGACCCACACGGAGTTCACCGAGGTTCGGGACCAGCTCTCACTGAACGATGCAGTCTCCTCGGAATTCATCATCACCTACTTCGCCGGTGTGCGCCCGGCAACATTCACCGAGGATTTCATTGTCGAGCGATCAATCCGCGTGCGGAACCTGACTCACGTTGCCGGTATCCAGTCGCCGGGTCTCGCCTCCGCCCCGGCCATTGCCGTTGAGGCTGCGCGTCTCGCGGTGGAGTCGCTCCGGGAGGAACGTGGGGCGGAGATGGGACGCAACGAGACCTTCAACCCGATCCGGCCGGCGCGCATCGACCTCTCTCGGCTCCCGCTCGCAGAGCGGGCGGTGTTGATATCCGCGCGGCCGGACTACGGTCAGCCCGTGTGTCGATGCGAGGACGTCACCGAAGGTGAAATTCGCGACGCATTGCGCTCCCCGCTCGGTGTGTGCAGCCTGGACTCCATCAAGCGGCGGACTCGTGCCGGCGCAGGCCGATGTCACGGCGGGTTCTGTCTGCCGAGAGTGCTTGAGATCATCCACGAGGAGACCGGGTTGCCCTTGGAATCGATCCGGAAGAAGTCCGGCGATTCATATCTCGTGCTTGGCCGAACAAAGAAGATCCAGAGGGCCCCAACCCATGTCTGATGTGTGCGGAGACGAACTCGTGGACGTCGTTGTGGTGGGAGGCGGTCCCGCCGGCGTCAGTGCAGCTCTTGCCGTCGGTGACGCTGGGGCAGAGGTCCTGATTATTGAGCGGGAAGATCGACTTGGCGGAGTTCTCAAGCAGTGTATCCATGACGGTTTCGGCGTGCTCCAGTACGGCGAGCGATTGACAGGTCCGGAGTATGCGCACAGACATGTGGCCGCGCTCAAGTGTCGGCAGACCCAAGGTGGGCAGATCCGGGTGATGACCGGCGCCTACCTTCACTCGCTCCGTCGGGATGGGACCCGCTGGAGCATCGATCTCATCACTTCTCAGGGCATTCAGTCGATTGGGACCGCTGCCGTCGTGATGGCAACGGGGTGTCGTGAGCGAACGGACCGGCAGATTTACCTCCACGGCGACCGACCGGCGGGCATCTTTACCGCAGGGCAGGCGCAGCGCCTCATCAACATTGACGGCGTCATGCCCGGTCGGAATGTCGTTGTCCTCGGCTCCGGTGACATCGGGCTCATCATGGCCCGTCGATTTGTGCTCGAAGGTGCTCGAGTGCAGGGTGTCTACGAGATCCAGTCGACCGTTTCGGGTCTTGCCCGCAACGTTGCCCAGTGTCTGGAGGACTGGAACATCCCGCTGCACCTCGGGACGACGGTGACCGAGGTGCACGGCCGCAACCGCGTTGAAGCGGTGACCGTGTGCCCGGTTGACGGATCCGGCCTACCGGATCACAACGCCGCCGAAAGGATTCCCTGCGACACGCTTATCCTGAGTGTCGGGCTGATCCCGGAGAACGACATCATCGCCGATCTCGGCCTTCCGCTGGACTCGTCCACCGGCGGACCCGCGGTGACCCAGGATCGCGAGACCCAACTCCCCGGTCTCTACGTCTGCGGCAATGCGCTCACCGTCTACGACCTGGTGGACTACGTTTCCGAGTGTGGCCAGGCAGCGGGAACAGCCGCCACACGAGGTGCGACCACTGCGCGATCCGCGGCCGCGCCGTCTGCGCACGCTTCCGCCGGGCCGGTAGAAACCTCCGGCGATATCGGTCAGATGGTGCCGCAACTCCTGGATCTCGCCGCGGACCAGCCGCCGGTGTTCTTCTTTCGGGTGAAGCGAGCGATGGACAAGGCCACGCTGACCATTTCCCGAGGTGGCGTGCAGGTGGAAAGCCGCCGGCTGACCTACCTCCGACCGCCGGAGATGATCCGGTACGAGTTGCGCGAAAGAGCATGGGCCGCCCTCCGCCGAAATCCCGGACCGATCTCTGTTGCCGTGGAGGCCGCCGATGGCTCATAGATCGATTCAGCGGACCTGCATCATCTGTCCCCGAGGGTGCTCGCTTGAGATCATCGTTGATGACGATCACATTACGGTCAGCGGCAACGAATGTCCGAAGGGCGAGGACTACGGGATTGAGGAAGCTACCGCACCGCGGCGCATCCTGACAACAACGGTGCAGACAACGGTTGCGGGCATGCCCCGGCTTCCCGTGCGTAGCGTTGGGGATGTTCTGCTCATGGAAATGGATCGATTGATGCGAGAGATCGATTCCATCGTGGTGACACAACCCGTTCGGTGTGGCGATCTGGTTGCAGCCGATCTGTGCGGGATTGGTGTCAATCTCATAGCCACCGATGATCTCAGGCCCGCCGGGCCCGATACGGAGAGAGGACAATAATGTCAAAGTACCATGGCTTTAAACCGGAATGGGAGCATGAACCACCGCCGCCGGGATCGTTTCGGTCCATCTTCAAGTGGGGCAATCCCGACGAGCACAAGGAGCCGAACGAGCGGCTCTATCGGCTGATGAAAGAGACGTTTGGTCTTGACGATGAGGCTTTCAGGATGAAGCGGGACGAAGGCCTGGAGATGGTCCCCGACACAGTGCCGAGCGGGCTGAAGGCACACCATGCGGCGGCGCTCCGCGATATCGTCGGTCAAGACGATGTGCGATTGGACACCTACACGCGGCTCTCGGTCGCCTACGGAAAGACCATGTGGGATCTCTACCGGCTCCGCGAAGCCGTGATGGAGAACCTGCCGGACGCCGTGGTCCGGCCTCACGACAAGGATCAGATTGAGCGAATTGTCGCGTACTGCACCGCACACCGGATCCCGATTACCCCCTACGGCGGCGGGTCCTCGGCCACGAGGGGCCTGGAACCTTGCCGGGGCGGGATAACGCTGGACCTGTGGGCGCACTTCAACGAAGTCGTCTCGTTCAACGAGACCAATCAGACCATCACCGTGGAAGCAGGCATCTCCGGACCAAAGTTGGAGGAAGCGCTGAACCGTGCGCCGGAAAACTATGGAGCCGGCCATCGATATACCTGCGGACACTTCCCCCAGTCGTTTGAATACTCGTCTGTGGGTGGCTGGGTGGTCACCCGCGGCGCCGGGCAGAACTCCACCTACTACGGCAACATCAAGGACCTCGTGATGGGCCAGGAGTACGCAACGCCCCGTGGCCCGGTGAAAAGCTACGGGCTGCCCGCGCACGCGGTGGGACCGGATATCGACGAGATCATGATGGGGAGTGAAGGCGCCTTCGGGGTCCTCACCCACGTGACGCTGAAGGTGTTCCGATACAGCCCTGAGAACCGACGGATGTTCAGCTACATCTTTCCGTCGTGGGAAGCCGCCCGGGGCGCGGTGCGGGAGGTCATGCAAACGGAGGCGGGCCATCCCTCGGCGTTCAGGCTCTCCGATCCCGAGGAGACCGATGTTGCACTGAAACTCTACTCCGTAGAGGGGACGCCGCTCGACAGCTTGATGCGTGTGCTGGGTTACCGGAAGAATGAACGGTGCCTGCTCCTTGGCTGGACCGAGGGGGAGCGTGGTTTCACACGGCATCTGCGGCGGGTCGTGCGTCGGGTGGCCAGGCGTCACCGCGGCCTGGGTCTCACCGCCTACCCGACCAGACGATGGGAGGACAGTCGATTTCGCGATCCGTACCTCAGGGAGGCTCTGCAGGATTTCGGCGTCGTGATCGACACCATGGAGTGCGGAGTGACCTGGGACAACATGGACCGGGTACACCAGGGCGTTCGCGCCTTTGCCAAGTCGCGCCCGCAGACCCTGTGCATGACCCACATCTCGCACGTTTATCCGCAGGGCGCCAACCTCTACTTTATCTTCATTGGCCGCTTCAAGGATAAGGAAGAGTACCAGGAGTATCAGTACGGGATGTTCGATAATATCCGGCATTTCGGTGCGAGCATGAGCCATCACCACGGGGTGGGGAAGATGACCGCGATGTGGGTTGAGGAGTCGATTGGGACCGAGCAGATGGAGATATTCCGAGCGCTCAAAGCCCACTTTGACCCGGACAATATCATGAACCCCGGCGGGACGCTTGGGTTGGATCTGGCGGCGGGGGAACGCCGGCGGGCGAGGTTCGCGGGGCGCGGGTGGGGGGATGCGGGCAGCATCCGGCAGGAGTAGCGCCGCGACGATTTGGTGTTGCAATGAATCGATAATGTAACTATTATATAACCATGCCGAGTATTACCGTCCGGAATCTACCTGTGGAGATTCTTGCCCGCATTCGCGCGCTTTCTGCCCGGGAGCGGAGGAGCATCAACAGCGAGCTACTCGTTCTGATTGAGAGCGGCCTGAAGACTCGTCTTGAGCTGGAGACCACGAGTTCGCCCGAGATAACCACAACAACACAACTCGGGATCTGGGAAATGCTGACCGGGCGGTGGCACGATGATCGATCCACGGCGGAGATAGTGGAAGAGATCTACGCCTCAAGATCCTTGGGACGGTCGGTGGAGCTATGATGATCCTGGACACAGATGTCTGCATTGAGCTCCTCCGCGGCAACGGGGCGGTCATCGAACGGCGCAGGAGTTACGGGGGACCGGTGGCGGTATCGTTTATGACGACGGCGGAGCTCTTCTTTGGGGCCGCCAATTCATTCGACCCGACGGCGAACGAGTCGATAGTGGATCAATTCCTCCTGTCGGTGCTTGTGGTCCAGCCGGATCTGGCCGTTCTTCGCCTCTTCGGCACCATCAAAGCCGATCTCCAGAAAGGCGGCACGCCGGTCGCCGATGCCGACATCTTCATTGCGGCAACCGTTCTCTCGCGTGGGGCCCGGCTGGTTACCGGCAACACCAGGCATTTTGAGCGAATCAAAGGCGTGGTAATGGAAAACTGGACGTAGAGCTGCGTCAGATAGCGAGGGTTGAAAGGGCACAGTCACGGTGAGCGAGCACGGGGATCACATACTGACCGGCTCAAGATTCATGAAGAGTGCACCTATGGACCACCCGATTCGCGTGGCGTACAAGACACACTTGGGAAATATCCGGAGGAATCGGCCGAGCTGGGATCTTCTCGCCGCGGCATACGCTGTGCGCGGTCTCTGCGGACCATTTGCGTTGAGCGGCGCTCACAGACTTGAGTTCGATGTGGAGTCTGGGACGCATCGCTGGCTGCCCTCGAAAACCGGACCACCGTGCCGGTACCTGGCGCCGGCGATGGATGACGAGGGGATGGCGAAGTACCTGGAGGATATGCTCATCGACGGGATGTGACCGGGAGTACACGGTGTAGAGGCCCGGGCTACTGTTTGAGAAAAGGGGGATTGTTGCCGATTTACTGTATCTGAAGAACAGGGAAAAGGAGACGAGAGAGCGGGCAAAAGGTTCGTAGCCAGGGTTCCGCTCCCCCGCACCAGATACAGTAATACTAATCGACATAAGCTTCGAAGACTATAGCTTTGCCAACCTCGAATCTTCCTGGACGGAGTTGCTCTGCGACACTTCGTGTCCGGCATGCCAAGCGGTCGGAGAGTTCGCCGGTCACGGGTGGTATACGAAATACTTCTACGCCCCACGCATTCGCATCCTTCGGGTTCGGTGTCGCCGGTGTAGGGTGACTCACGCGCTGATGCCGAGATTCTCACTTCCCGGAACCTCGATCGGGACCGCCGAGGCGGAGAAGTATCTTCTGGCTCGAGCCGGGGGACTCGGACGCGGAACTGCCTCAGCGGCGAGCGAACATCGGGGTGTGAGTTCGCGGTATGCGAAGCAGCTGGACCGGATGTTCGCCACCGCGGTTGCTCGGGCGAAAGCGTTGTTCCCCGAGGCTGCTGAGGTTCGTCTGCCGGCTATGGAGTGGGTGTACACCGTGGTCGGATCGAAGGCGGCTCCGTTGTGGTCGTTGAACCGGTTCTGCCTTGCCCATCAATACAACTGTATCTGTTTCTGCCGCGCTTCGATCATCAGATTTGCGCCCCGCAGTGCGCAAACAGCATCTTCACATAACCGTGGCTCTCCCACCTGGTGAGCCGTGCCGCTACGCTCCTGGAATCACACCAGGAATCCAGGAGTAATGCATGAACGATGAAGAGAGAACGCGCAAACGCACCGACACACTTGAGTTTCGCTACGCACTGGTTGCAGAGCTTGCCAACCCGTACCTGAGCTCTGGGCAAGTCTCCGAACTCATTCACCAAAAGGCGGCACAGGAACACGAGATCCCCTACGCCGGCAGCCGACACCTGAGCGAAGCGTGTATCCGTAAATGGATGTACGCCTACCGCAAGCACGGCAAAGCGGGGTTGGAACCGAAACTGCGCTCGGATGCCGGGCAGTGCCGCTCTCTTACTGAGACCGAAACCGCCGTACTGCTGAGTGCCCTGGAGGCGAAGCCGAACCTTGCCGCAACAACCGTCCTTGCCGGGTTGCGCCGACAGGGCAAGATCACCGGCACCATATCCTCTTCGAGTCTCTCCCGATTAGTCTGCGCGGCAGGCATGAAACGCGAACAGCGACGCCAGGCCGCCGACAATGAGAAGCACCTGAAGTTCGAGTTTCATTCGCCTCTTGAGTGCGTGCAGGCCGACTGCATGCACTCCTTCCCCGTGCCCGATGAGAAGGGCAACCGGCGTAAGGCGATCTTACTCGCATTCATAGACGATGCCACCCGCAGGATTCTCTACACCAACTTCGCTTTCTCAGAACGATCGGTCGACTTCGAGGCCGGGATCAAACACATCCTCTCAGCTCACGGTCGCATCGGCAGAGTCTACGTCGACAACGGGGCGAACTTCGTGAGCTCACAGACCAAACGCATCACCGACTCCCTCGGGTTGCTGCTCATCCACTCCCGACCCTATACTCCCCGTGGACGCGGGAAAATCGAGAGGTTCTTTCGTACCGCTCGGGGCCAGTTCTTCCGTACCCTCGATCCTCAAGCCATCGGCGGACTCGCAGATCTGTCGGTACGATTCCGCAGCTGGGTGGAGGCCGAGTATCATCGCAGCCCTCACCGCGGACTAAATCGGGCCACACCGCTGGACCGATGGCTTGAGAGAGCCTCGGGCATCATTGCACTGGACCCCACCATCGATCTCGACCATGCCTTCCAGCACGAAATCACTCGCAAGGTATACCGGGATTCCACCCTCACCCTCGATGGGCTGCTCTACGAAGTGCCCTCTACCCTCATCGGTGAACGAATCGCCTTGCGCTATGATCCGAGCGTTCCAGCCGAACGCAGACGCCTGGCCGTCCTGCTCGACCGAACCGAATGCGGCACCGCTCGCATCGTGGACTCCTACGCCAATACCCGTGTCCGCCGTACCACTTTGCACAAAGATCTCGTGGCTGAAGAGCGCACCGATACCGAAGATGCTCGGCCCGAGCGCTCAGCGTCGGTCACCGGGTCTTCGCTTGCCGCAAGCGGACTGCCGTTCTTCAGTGCTGAAGGCGAGGAGGGCCGGCAATGAATAACCGTGAGTTCTTAAGCTACTTCAACCTCTCGGCCGACCCGTTCACCAGAGAGATTGCCACGGAAAAACTGTTGTTGCTGCCTTCGGTCGAGCGTTCACTCGCCGCGGCCGAACTGCTCGTGGAGACTCGCGGCATCGGAGTCATGACCGGCAGAAGCGGTACCGGCAAGAGTTGCCTGTTGCGCCTGCTCATCGACCGTCTGCAGCCCGGTCTGTATCGCAGCTACTACGTGTGTCACACTTCGGTGGCAATCGTGGAGTTCTACACCCACCTCTGTGACGTGTTCGGACTCGATCCGGGCCACCGCAGAGCCACCATGTTTCGAGCTATCAAGGACCACATCCTCATGCTGCGCTCAGGCTCGCGAGTTCACCCGGTACTCATCATCGACGAGGCGCACCTGTTGAACAACGATATCCTTTCAGAGATCAGGCTCCTGACGAACTTCCACACCGACTCCCTGAACGCACTGACCGTACTGTTGTGCGGCAACGAACACCTCCCACGGCGATTCGGTCTTTCGATCCTTGAGCCGCTTGCCTCCGCGATTACCGTTTCGATCTCCGTGGAGGCGTTGCCAAAGGAAGAGACGTTCGCCTACATCGAAACACGTCTCTCCTCATGCGGGGCCGCCGCCGCACTTCTCACCAGCAATGCTCTTGAACTCATTCACCAAGCTTCCGGTGGCACTCTGCGAGCCATCGGAACTATCGTCACCGCCTCATTGCGCAAAGCCTACTTCGCCAAAAGCCGCCAGGTGGAGGCTGAGCACGTGCAAGCCGTCCTACAACGCTGAGATGTCATCCTCCGCCGGTGCGGCCACTTTCTCCGGCGCGGGGACCGCTCCCGCGCTTTCTTTGTCTGAAACCAGAGACGAAGACAGGCCGGGAATAAGGAAATCTATGCGGGATGTTTGTTCACCAAAGTGCGGAAATCCCTCATATAGCAGTGCGGGCTTCTACACACGGTCCCAGTCGCTCACTGGTTGTTGATCACCTGCCTATCTTCTCGAGCGGCTCCGTGATATTCGGATGCGTTTCCGTTCCGGCAGTCAGGCGGGGTTTGGCCCATCTTACGGCATTGACAATCACCTTCTGCACTTGTGCATCTGCAAAGACGGGATACGTCTCATGGCCGGGACGGAAATAAAAGATCCGTCCGTTACCCCGCTCCCACACGCAGCCGCTGCGGAAT